>NZ_JBEXYL010000058.1:0-61990 GCF_040630895.1 Streptomyces sp. NPDC005728 | reverse complement strand
GCCTCCCACGACGTCTCCAGCAGCAACCGCTGCTGCGGATCCATCGCCAACGCCTCACGCGGCGAGATCCCGAAGAACCCCGCATCGAACTCCGCGGCGTCGTAGAGGAAGCCACCGGTCCGGGAATACGACTTGCCCACTGCGTCGGGGTCCGGATCGAACAGCGCCTCCAGGTCCCAGCCGCGGTCGGCCGGGAAGCCGGAGATCGCGTCCGTCTCCGAGACCACCAGCTGCCACAGATCCTCCGGCGAGCGCACGCCACCGGGGAAGCGGCAGCCGATGCCCACGATCGCAATCGGTTCGGCGTCCGTCGCGCCGTCCACGGCCACCCGCGAAGGCTCCGCCTCGCCCGCGGTGTCCTGCGGTACGCCGAGCAGCTCCGCCCGCACGAACCGGGCCAGGTCACCGGCCGTCGGATGATCGAACACCACCGTGCTGGGCAACCGCAGCCCCGTCACCGCGTTCAGCCGGTTCCGCAGCTCCACCGCCATCATCGAGTCGAAGCCCAGCTCACGGAGGGAGGCCTCGACCTGGACGTCGTCGGTGTCGGTCGCGCCGAGCACGATGCCGACGTGGGTGCGGACCAGGTCCAGCGCCGCGTCCCGGCTCGCGCTCTCGGTCAGCGCGGCCCACTGCTCGCGCAGCGGGAGTTCTCCCTCTTCCGTACCGGGGTCGTTCTCCTCCGCGACGGCGGTGGGCATGGCCGGTGCGGTGCGGGCGTCCGGCGCGTCCAGCCAGAAACGGCGGCGCTGGAAGGCGTAGGTGGGCAGGTCGACGCGCCTGGCGCCGGAGCCGGTGAAGGCTGCGGACCAGTCGACGGCGACGCCGTGCACCGATGCCTCGGCCAGTGCGGCGAGCATGCGGTCGAGGCCGCCCTCGCCGCGTCGCAGGGAGCCGACCACGCGTGCCTGGCCGTCGGCGTCCTCGACGGTCTCCTGGATGCCGGCGGCGAGGATGGGATGCGGGCTGACCTCGATGAACGCCTCGTGGCCTGCCTGCGCGAGCGCCCGTACGGCGGGCTCGAACCCGACCGTGCGCCGGGAGTTGCGGTACCAGTACTCGGCATCGAGTTCGGTGGTGTCGAGCCACCGGCCCTCGACGGTGGAGTAGAACGGCACCTCCGCGGTCGTGGGGGTCACGGCGCCCAGCCGGTCCAGCAGCGGCTCGCGGATCCGCTCGACATGGGCGGAGTGGCCGGCGCAGTCGATGGGCAGCAGGCGGACGCGGATGTCCTGGCTCTCGCACCGGGCGATCAGCTCGTGAAGGGCCGGCACGTCACCGGAGACGGTGACCGCGCGCGGGCCGTTGACGGCCGCGATGGACAGCCGGTCCGCCCACGGTGCGAGCAGCTGCTCCACCTCGGCGGCCGGCAGGGCGACCGAGGCCATGCCGCCGGTCCCGGCGAGCAGGGCGAACGCCTGGCTGCGCAGGGCGACCACGCGCGCCGCCTCCTCCAGAGTGAGCGCGCCGGCGACGTGTGCCGCGGCGATCTCGCCCTGCGAGTGGCCCACCACGGCGCCCGGTTCGACGCCGTACGAGCGCCACAGTGCGGCGAGCGAGACCATCACCGCGAACAGCACCGGGTGGACCACGTCGAGCCGGTCGAGGGACAGCTCCGGGTCGGTCTCGCTGCCGCCGCGCAGCACGTGCGTGAGCGACCAGGGCACATGCGGGGCGAGTGCCTGCTCGCAGCGCTGGATGTGCTCGGCGAAGACCGGTGAGGTGTCCATGAGGTCGACGGCCATGCCGACCCACTGCGAGCCCTGGCCGGGGAAGACGAAGACCGGGCGGTCCGCGGTGCGGGAGGCGGTGCCCTCGATCAGCCCGGCGGCGGGACGGCCGGCCGCCAGGGCCTCGAGGCGGGTGCTGAAGTCCTCGGTGGTGTGGCCCAGGATCACGGCCCGGTGCGGGAAGGCGGTACGGGTGGTGGCCAGCGAGTGGCCGAGGTCGGCGGGGGACGCCTCGTCGGCCGGGCGGGCAAGCAGCGCCGCGGCCTGGCCGCGCAGCGCGCCCTCCGTCCTGGCCGAGATCGCCCACGGCACGGGGCCGGACAGGGCGGGGTCCGGACGGTCCGCGTCGGCATCGGCGTCAGGGGCGGCGTCGGTGCGCCAGTCCTCCAGTACGACGTGGCAGTTGGTGCCGCCGACTCCGAAGGAGCTGACGCCGGCGATCAGCGGGCGGTCGGCCTCCGGCCAGGGCCCGTTCTCCGTGCGTACCCGCAGCCGCAGCTCCGCCAGCGGGATCGCCGGGTTGGGGGTGCGGAAGTGCAGGCTCGGGGGGAGTTCCCGGTGCTTGAGCGCGAGCGCAGTCTTGATGAGGCCCGCGATGCCGGCGGCGCCCTCCAGGTGGCCGATGTTGGTCTTGACCGATCCGACCAGCAGGGGGTTGCCGTCGGGGCGTGCCGTGCCGAGCACCTCGCCGAGCGCGGCGGCCTCGATCGGGTCGCCGACCCGGGTGCCGGTGCCGTGCAGTTCGACGTACTGGACGTCCGCGGGGCGCACGCCCGCGTTCTCGTAGGCGCGGCGCAGGAGCTGCGCCTGGGCCTCCCGGCTGGGGGTGGTGAGGCTGTCGCCCCCGCCGTCGTTGTTGATAGCGCTGCCGCGGACGACGCAGTGGATGCGGTCGCCGTCGGCCACCGCGTCGGACAGTCGCTTGAGCACGACGAGGCCGCCGCCCTCGCCGCGCACGATGCCGTTGGCCCGGCCGTCGAAGGTGAAGCACCGGCCGTCCGGGGACAGGGCGCCGAACTCCGCGAGGCTGAGCGCGCTTTCGGGGACGAGGTCGAGGTTGACGCCACCGGCGAGGGCAACGTCGGACTCGCCGCTGCGCAGGCTCTCGCAGGCCAGGTGGACGGCGGTGAGCGAGGACGACTGCCCGCTGTCCACGGTCAGGCTGGGGCCGCGCAGGCCCAGCACGTACGACAGGCGGTTGGCGATGATGCCGCGCTGCAGGCCGGTCATGGTGTGCTGGGTGATGCCCGCGACGCCCCGGCGGTGGGCCAGCGTCGCGTAGTCGTCCCAGATCGCTCCGACGTAGATGCCCGCGGCGGTGCCACGCAGTGTGTCCGGCAGGATGCCGGCGTCCTCCAGCGCCTCCCAGCCGAGTTCCAGGGCGAGCCGCTGCTGCGGGTCCATCGCGACGGCCTCCCGCGGCGAGATGCCGAAGAAGGCCGGGTCGAACCGGTCGGCCTCGTCCAGGAAGCCGCCCCACCTCGCTCCCGCCCGGCCGGGTCCGTCCGAATCCTGGCCGGTGTACTCCCGCGCGTTCCAGCGGTCCGCGGGGACCTCCCTGATCGCGTCGACGCCGTCGCGCAGGAGCTGGGCGAACGCGCCGGGGCCTGAGGCGAGGGGCAGTCGGCAGGCCATGCCGACGACGGCGACGGCCTCGGTGGGAGATGTGGACGTGAGCCGGGCACGGGCCTGGGACGAGTCACGCATAGTGCTGCAAACCTTCCGAGCAGGGCAGGCGCAAGAGGAGAGAGGTGGGGAGGTCCCGGCTACGCGGGGTCGGCGAACGTGGCCTTGGTGAAGGCGGTCGCGTAGTCGGCGTGCACGATCGGCGCGCCCACCAGGTCGTAGGGCACGTCCAGGGCGTCGGCGAGGTCCAGGGCGTGCGGGGCGATGTCCTGGCAGAGCTGGTTGAGCCGGCCCGGCAGGGCGTTGACCTCTTCGGCGGTGAGCAGGCCCTCGGCGAGGTACCAGCCGCTGTGCGCGGAGATCTCGCCGAGCAGGTGCAGGGCGCACACGTCGCGGGCGATGCGGCGCGCGTCGGCGTCGGGCAGCGCGTCGGTCTTCTCGCGGACGAGGTCCACCAGCAGGCGCAGGGCGTGTGCCTCGGCCATCTGCTCGGCCAGCTCGAAGCGGTCGTTCCAGACCTCGAACTCGCCGAGTCCGCCGGCCCGGGCCGCGCCGAGGCCGGCCACCAGCCGTTCGTGCAGTCGCCGCTCCCGGGCGCCGGTCAGCGCCCGCCACAGGGCCGGGTCGCGCAGGTCGCGCTCCTGCGGGGCGGGGGGCTCGTCGGCGGGCGGCTGGTAGTCCAGGCCGAGGGCCATGGTCCAGGCCGCGTTGAGGTAGAGGACCTGGGTGCTCAGTCCGGCGGCGTTGAAGGCGTGGGCCAGGCCCTGGTAGTCCAGGAAGCGGTTCTGCGGGCTGAAGCCGAGGACGCCCGAGGCGGCGCGGGAGGCCGCGGTGACCCGCTCTGCGAGCTGGTCGGTCACCGCCTTCAGGGTGAACAGGGTGCGGATCTCGCCGGCGCTGCGCCCGACCGGTTCGGGCCCGGAGACCGACTTGGCCGCGATCGCGGCGACGTAGGCGGCGGACAGGGCGCCGAAGAGCGTGCGCTGCTGGTTGCGGTAGCGGATCACCGGCATGGGGTCGGCGAATCCGGCGAACGTGCCGTTGGTGTAGCGCTCGTGGGCGTGCCGGACGGCGACGGCGGCGCTGGCCCGGGTGACGGCGGCGAGTCCGACGGCGGCCACCTCCCAGACGTACCGGATCAGCCGGGACGCCTGCCGTGAGCGCATCGCGGGGTTGCTCAGGGTGTCGGTGAAGCTGCCGTCCGCCGCGATCGAGGCGGAGTC
This sequence comes from Streptomyces sp. NPDC005728, assembly GCF_040630895.1. Taxonomy (NCBI): domain Bacteria; kingdom Bacillati; phylum Actinomycetota; class Actinomycetes; order Kitasatosporales; family Streptomycetaceae; genus Streptomyces; species Streptomyces sp. NPDC005728. The sequence goes on along the minus strand of NZ_JBEXYL010000058.1, from coordinate 57,411 downwards.
CCGGAGCCAGTAGCGGAAGGGGACGCGTACGCCCTGGAAGGAGACGGTCGCCCAGTCGAGGGGGAGGATCGCCGCCGAGTCCTGCGGTTCGATCACCACACCCGGGCAGGGGCCCGCGGCGTCCCTGAGCGGTACGACGAAACAGAACAGTCCACGGTCCTCCCCGGCGACGACGAGTTGGGCGGTGACGATGCCGATCCGGGGTACGCCCGGACATCCCACGCTCGGCGGGTACTTGACGGCTTCCGGCCCGGGCGTGGTCAGGACGAACTCGCGGGTGTCCGGGTCGAAGACGGCTTCGGTGCGAACGGCGGCGTTGCTGTTGCCGTGGCCCAGTTCGGTCATCAGCAGGGCACCCACCACGTCGGTGGAGGCCAGCTGCGCCAGGACGTCGTCGAGGTCGTCCCGGCCCGCGCCGAACTCCAGGATCGAGCCGACCGTGGTGCAGTGGTGCAGGAAGAAGGCGTAGAAGAGGGACGGATCGGCAAGGGCGACCCATTCCAGCAGCGGGAAGAGCAGGTCTCGCTGGTGCAGCAGGGGTGTGCCGGTCTCGATCCGGTCGTTGATGTGCCGCAGCCGCTGGTAGGTGAGCGCGTAGCGGTCCTGGTCCGCCAGGCCGGACGGTCTGGCGAAGAGGTCCGGCGAGAAGATCTCTTCCAGCTGCGGCACCGCCTGCCCGTAGGAGTCGCCGTGCACCAGCGAGGACAAGGCATCGCGCAGTGAGTTGCCTGATTCCATCGTGTTGATTCCCCGTTGCGTCTTCGTCGTCGGTGTGTGAGGGGGCCGTGAGCGCACGCGAAGCCGTGAGCGCATGTGAGGCCGTGAGCGCACATGAAGCTGTGAGCGCACATGAGGCCGCGAGCGCACGTGAAAGTGCCGCCGCGCGTACGGCAGAGCGCGGTCAGGGCCGTGGCGACCGCGTGCACGCACGCGGGCATCACAGCGGGCTGCCCCGCAGGCAGGTGTGATCGAGCGGTGGATGGGTGGTGGGCAGGCAGGACGGGATGAACGGCCCCGTCCGGCGAGCCGGATCAGTCATGCGCGTGCAGGGGCTTGCCCATGAGCGCCAGATGGACTTCCCCCGGAATCTCGGTCCGGGTGGGATGCGCACGGATCAGGGGAGCCGCCTCGTACGGCAGCGCGTCCCCGTTGACGATCAGGTGCGTTCGGCCGGTCAGCTCGCCGGCGCGATCGATCTCCCTCGGAGCATCGAGGGTCTCGCTACGTCACCTGGATGCCTTCGGCGAAGCCGATGTGTGCCCGTTGTGTCCGCGAAGTGGAGAGCGGTGGCGTACCCACCTGACCCTGACCCACTTTTCAAGATCACCAACTCGTAGATGTTCTCCGTGCCGTGGAGCACGTTCCCCCGTCCCCCTTAACTAGCCGACTCGCCGCCACCCGCAACCTTCTTTCGGTCACAAGGCGGAGGCTTTCCGTCACAGCTGATCAATGTCTATCACGCTGCCGGACTGGTTGCCTCCTGAACGAGCGTGGCCAACATCACTTCGGGGCGATCAACCGGCAGTTGACGGCCCCAGCACGGTAACTACGCGGCTTCCGGTGCAGGTTCTACCGGGTTGCGTGGTGAGCCCCGATCGGACGAGGATCAACCCCTTGTGAGCCAACATTTCGATGTCCTTGTTCTGGGGGCGGGCCCCGGCGGCTACACCGCCGCGGTCCGCAGCGCGCAACTCGGCCTCTCCACCGCGGTGGTCGAGGAGCGATACTGGGGAGGTGTCTGCCTCAACGTGGGCTGCATCCCCTCCAAAGCCCTTCTGCGCAATGCCGAGATGGTGCAGTTCGTCACGAACGAAGCCAAGGCGTACGGAATCAGCGTGGGCGGTGAGGTCTCCGCGGACTACGGGGCCGCCCACCAACGCAGCCGCAAGGTAGCCGACGGCCGGGTCAAGGGCGTTCACTACCTGATGAAGAAGAACGCCATCACGCAGCTCGAGGGGCGGGGCGCCTTCACCGACGACCACAGCCTGGTGGTGACATACCCGGACGGCCGGACCGAAACAGTGACCTTCGGGCACTGCATCATCGCGGCCGGCGCGACTCCCCGGCTGCTCCCCGGCACCGCCCTGTCGGACCGCGTGGTCACTTACGAGAGCCAGATCCTCAGCGAAACGCTGCCGGGCAGCATCGTCATCGCCGGCGCCGGCGCGATCGGTGTGGAATTCGCCTATGTGCTGCGCAGCTACGGCGTGGACGTGACCATTGTCGAGTTCCTCGACCGCATGGTCCCGCTGGAGGACGAGGAGATCTCCAAGGAACTCGCGAAGCACTACCGCAAGCTCGGCATCGAGGTTCTCACGGGCACCGCCGTCGAGACCATCGACGACTCGGGCCCGCGGGTTCGCGTGACCGTCAACAGGAACGGTGAGCGCCGGACCCTGGAGACGGACAAGGTGCTCCAGGCCATCGGCTTCGCTCCCAACGTCCAGGGCTACGGCCTGGAGAACACGGGAGTTCGTCTCACCGAGCGCGGCGCCATCGACGTCGACGGACGCTGCCGCACCAGTGCGCCGCACATCTTCGCGATCGGGGACGTCACCGCCAAGCTCATGCTGGCGCACGCCGCCGAGTCCATGGGCGTCGTGGCCGCCGAAACCATTGCCGACGCGGAAACCATGGAGTTGGACTACACCATGATTCCGCGGGCCACCTACTGCCAGCCGCAAGTGGCCAGCTTCGGCTGGACGGAGGCCCAGGCACGCGAGCGGGGATTCGACGTACGCGTGGTCAAGTTCCCCTTCACCGCCAACGGCAAGGCCCACGGCTTGGGGCACCCTGTCGGCTTCGTGAAGGTCATCAGCGACGGCACCCACGGTGAACTGCTCGGTGCGCACCTCATCGGGCCCGAGGTCACCGAACTGCTTCCGGAACTGACGCTGGCCCAGCAGTGGGACCTGACCGTCCACGAGGTCGCCCGCAACGTCCACGCGCATCCCACGCTCGGCGAGGCGGTCAAGGAGGCCATCCACGGCCTGGCCGGACACATGATCAACATGTAGCCGGCGGACACGTCGGGCTGATTACCGCGATGCGTCGCGGTAATCAGTTCCGCGCAGTCAGCAGCCGGCTGAGCCGGTCGGGGACAGGTCCAGGACCCGCTCCACGACCGAGTCCGCCTCGCCGCGCCCGCGGCGCCGACGACCCGGTCCACGAGCCCGTTCCCCAGGACGTACCAGAGGGCGACCCCCATCAGCGAGGTCGTCGTCTCGAGACCGCCGAACAAGGGCCCCGGACCGCTGCGGGGTATGCGGCGGGCCGTGGCCCGGGCCGCCGCATCCAGCTCCGCGTAGGTCAGCTCGGTGCGGCCGACGACGAGGGCGGGCGGGTAGATCGGCGGCAGTTGGCGGGCAGCTGCCGCGACCCGGCTATGCGTCCGAGACGCGTACGAGGGCCAGCGTGATGTTGTCCGGACCGCCTGCCGCGATCGCGGCCTTCCACAGCTCGAAGGCCGCCCGGTTGTCGTCGTGCTCCCGCAGCACCTCGTCCAGGACCTCCGGCGGCACCGGATCGGTCAGGCCGTCGGTGCAGACGAGGTACCGGCCGGGTGACAGCGGCACGGCTGTCACATGGGCGCGGACGGGCCGGTAGGCGGGGCTGCCGCCCAGGCACTGGGTGACAAGGGAGGTGGTGCGCTGCCCGGGTTCCAGCGGCGGGCTGTCGTCCACGCTCAACTGGCGCAATCCGTCCGGGGCGGCGGCGAAGACCCGGCTGTCCCCCACGTTGAACACCAGCACCGCATCGGGCTGTACGACGACGCCGGCGACCGTGGTCCCCATGGCGGCCAGCTCGCTTCCCGCGTCGCCGCCGGCGGCCTGGTACACGGCGCGGTTGCAGGCGTTCAGGGTGTCGCGTACGGCGTCCTCGCTGCTCAGGGCGAGCCCGTTGGAGGCGATCCGGCGGACGACCAGTGCGCTGGCCACGTCGCCGCCGGGATGGCCGCCGAGACCGTCGGCGACGGCGACGACCAGGGGCGTCCCGACCGGGAAGTACAGGGTCTGCGGGCTCTCGGTCACGGTGGCGCACAGGGTCCAGGGTCCGACCACGAGGCTGTCCTCGTTGCGTTCGCGGAGCAGCCCCGGATGGCTCAGCGCGGTCACCGCCACGTACGGCATGGAACGCCACCGCCTTCCCGTACCGGACACACTGCCGGACGCCGGGCTCCCACCCAGTCTAGTGGCCTCCTGCCTAGCCCAAAGGGAGCGCATATGACCGCTCTTCGCCGAACGCCTGGCCCGGGGGCGACGACCTGCACGGATCTCCGGGTTACATGACCCGTACACCGACGGACGCGTCCCGGGAACAGCACGGGATCCCCACCGATCGTGATGCGAGGAACGATGAGTCAAGCGCAGGGAACCCAGGAAGCGGCCGTGTACGACGTGGTCGTGCTGGGGGCCGGCCCGGTCGGCCAGAACGTCGCCGTCCGGGCCCGCGCCGCCGGCCTCTCCGTGGCCGTCGTGGAGCGGGAACTCGTCGGCGGCGAATGCTCGTACTGGGCCTGTGTGCCCAGCAAGGCGCTGTTGCGGCCGGTGATCGCGGTCGCCGACGCCCGCCGCGTGGACGGTGCCCGGCAGGCCGTCACCGGGCCGCTCGACACCGATGGTGTCTTCGCGCGCCGCAACCGCTACGTCACCGACTGGGACGACACGGGACAGGCGGAGGGCGTCAAGTCCATGGGCGCCGACCTCTTCCGCGGCCACGGCCGCCTCGACGGGCCCCGCCGCGTCACCGTCACCCGCGACGACGGCACGCTCCGGACCCTCACCGCCCGGCACGCCGTGGCCGTCGCCACCGGCAGCCTGCCGGTGCTGCCCGGCATCCCGGGCATCGAGGAGGTCCGGCCCTGGACCAACCGGCACGGCACCGACTCCAGCACCGTCCCCGCCCGCCTCGTGGTCGTAGGAGGCGGCGGAGTGGGCGTCGAGATGGCCACGCTGTGGCAGGGGCTCGGCTCCCGGGTCACCCTGCTCGCCCGCCGCCGGCTGCTGCCCCGCATGGAAGGCTTCGCCGGGGAACTGGTCGCCCAGGGCCTGACCGAGGCGGGCGCGGACGTCCGGATCGGCGTGCAGGTGACCGCCCTGCGCCGCCCGGACCCCGAAGGCCCCGTCACCCTCACCCTCGACGACGGCAGCGAGCTGGAGGCCGACGAGGTCCTGTTCGCCACCGGGCGCACCCCCGCGACCGGCGACATCGGCCTGGACACGGTCGGTCTCACCCCCGGCTCCTGGCTGGACGTGGACACGACCTGCCTGGTCCGGGCCACGGACGGGGACTGGCTGTACGCCCTCGGTGACGTCAACCATCGCGCCCTGCTCACCCACCAGGGCAAGTACCAGGGCCGCACCGCGGGCGACGCCATCGCCGCCCGCGCCGCCGGACGCCCGGTGGACGACGCGCCCTGGGGCGACCACGCCACCACCGCCGACCAGCACGCCGTGCCCCAGGTCTTCTTCACCGACCCGGAGGCGGCGGCCGTGGGCCTGAGTGCCGAGCAGGCGGCCGATGCCGGCCACCGGGTCCGTACGGTCGACCTCGACTTCAACGCCGCGCAGGGCGCCAACCTCCACGCCGACGGCTACCGGGGCCGCGCGCGTCTGGTCGTCGACGCGGACCGGGAGGTCCTGCTCGGAGTGACCTTCGTCGGCCCGGGCGTCAGCGAACTGCTGCACTCGGCGACCGTCGCCGTCGCGGGCGAGGTCCCGCTGAAACGGCTCAGGCACGCGGTCGCCTGCTTCCCGACCGTGAGCGAGATCTGGCTCTTCCTCCTCTCCGCCTACCAGCTCGACCGGGAGACGCAGCCCGGCGCGTGACCCTTCCGCGCGGAAACCCGCTGGAAGCGCGCCGCCCGCTGTGCCTAGGGTCGCGGGATGAGCAACCGGACTTTCCGTATCACCGTGCGCGGCGCCTTCGACGGACTCAGCGAGGATCAGCGGGCCGACCTCCTCGCCGACGCCGCCCAGCACGACGTACTGCACGCCGCCTACACATCCGCGGGGCATCTCAGCTACGACATCGCCGCCCGGCCCGCCTTCGTCTTCCGCTTCTCGGACACCGGGGAGCAAGAGGAGGACGTCCTGGAGGCGACCGAGCGGGCCGAGGAGGCCGCGCGGGCGTGGCTGACGGAGCGCGGCTACGGCTTCAAGAACCTCAGGTCCACCGCGGAGGACCTCTCCCAGGCGCCCTTGGGGAAGCGGCAGCGACGCGCTGCGCGTTCGAGCGGCGCATAAACTTGAGCAGTCAAGGAGATCGCAATGACATGGAGGACGGCATGAGCGATGAGTGACGCCCTGGACGCCTCGCTGCGGCTGGTGCGGGCACAGACGGCGCTCGTGCGGCGCTTCGACGCCCGGCTGGGCGGGCTGCACGGGGTGAGCCTGGCCGACTTCACGATGCTGCTGCGCCTCGGACAGGCACCGGGCGGCCGGATGCGCCGGGTCGACTTGGCCGAGGCGCTGGGGCTGACCGCCTCCGGGGTGACCCGCGGGCTGGCCCCCCTGGAGCGCATCGGACTGGTGACCCGCGAGCCGGACGCCCGTGACGCGCGCGTGGCCTACGCATCGCTCACCGGGACCGGCCGGCAGCGGCTGACGGAGATGCTGGCCACGGCCGAGGAGACCGCGGCCGAGATCTTCGCCGGCCACGGCTGGGGCAAGGAGGACATCGGCCTGCTCGCCGCCCTGCTGACCCGGCTGGGCGGCACGGGACTCCCGGGCTGACTTCTGCCGCCCCCTGGGCCGGGATCCGGTCCCTCCCGGGCGGCGACGGCCGGGATCCGGTCCTTCCTGGGTGGATACGGCCGGGATCAGGCCAGCGGTCGGCCTGAACTCACCGTGTGCCAGCTCACGTTGGGATGTGGGCGGGTTGTGAGGGACCCGTACGCGCAGCCATGGCATGCTCATGGCTCACCACCGAGTTACCAGCCGGTTCTACCCATGGGTAGCCGGCTGTCGGTGCTGCCTTCCCCGATACCCCCCACCCACCACAGGACCGACCTTGCGCAGACGCATGGGGCACCGCCGTGCCCTCCTGCCCGCCCTCACCGTGACCGCCCTCTTCCTCGCCGCCGGCTGTTCCTCGTCCGCGCCGCACGCCGAACCGCCGTCGGCGGCCCGCGGCCAGGAGGTCCGGGTCGCCGACGAACCCACCGGCGGCACGGACCACTCGCTCACCGTCGCCGCGGCCCCCGCCGCCACCGCGACCGCCACGGCCGGCCCGTCCGGGACGGGCCGGCGGGCGCACAAGACGAACCTCACCGTCAGCTCGTACGACAGCCGGACCCGGCGCGCCGTCATCTCCGGGGCACCGGCGGGCAAGGGGACTTCGCAGACCCCTGCGACCCCGTCCCCCACCTCCTCGACGGCACCGCACGAGGCCGCCGTGGGCGACGTCATCGCCAGCGCCCCGGCGCCCGGCGCCCCGCACGGTCTGCTCGCCAAGGTCACCAAGGTGCTCGACGCGACCGACCGGGGCACCGAGGTGCAGACCGAACCGGCGACGCTCAACGCGCTGTTGGGCGACGACACGGCGAAGGGCACCGTGCCGGTCGACCCGTCCTCCTTCGCCGTCGACAAGCTGCTTCCCGACGTCAAGGTCTCCTGGTCCAAGGCCGGTGACGTGCACGTCGGCCCCAAGGGCGCGACCGTGCCGCTCGGCAGCCTCCGGCTCGACGTCGGCGCGAAGGTGCCGACGTCGGAGGGTGCCCCGGTCTCGGCCGGCGCCTCGGTGTCCGGGTTCGTCCAGGTGGCCCCGCAGGTCGACTTCAACTACGGCGGCACCGGAACGGATGCGGCGCCCGGCTCGGCGTACCTGGGCGTCTCCGGCGCCTGGACCTCCGGGTGGGCCGTCAAGGGCCGGGCCGCCGCGGCCACCGGCACCCCGCTGCGGATCCCGTTCGCCAAACTGCACGCCGACCCCGTCCTGCAGGTCGGCCCGGTCCCCGTCGTCGTCAACCTCGACCTGACGTGTTACGTCCAGATCAGCGGCGACGGACACGTCACCGTCGACGTCGAGCAGAGCCTCAAGGGCGACTTCAAGGCCGGCGGCACCTTCGGACCGGGCAAGGGGTGGACGCCGGTCAGCTCGGCGGACATGACGAGTACGCCCGTACGGGCCTCCCTGACCACCGCCGGGACCGTGAAGACTGCCCTCGGCGCCGAGGCGTCCGTCGGCCTCTACGGCACCGTGGGCCTCACCGCCGACCTGGCGCCGTATCTGCGCGGCGAGGCCTCCGGGACGGTCACCGCCTCCTCCGACACCCCCGGGGCGAAGACCGAGGGTGTCTGGGGGGTGTACGGCGGTGTCGATCTGTCGGGCACCCTGCGGATCCAGCTGTCGATCTTCGGCACGCCGGTGATCCAGCGGAGCGTCCCGCTGGGGTCGCTGCACCGCGAGTGGAAGCTGGCGGGCGGCTCCCTGTCGTCGTAGGCCTCGGATGCCCCTGTCGTCATGGACGTCAGGGGCACCCTGTAGTCGTAGTCGTCAGGCTGCGGAGCCGGGTGTCCAGCCCTGGCGGCGCAGGACGGCCGTCACGTCCGGCGCCCGGTAGTGCTCGCCCTTGAGGACCTTGCCGTCGGCGCGGCGGGCGACCTGGCCGTCGGGGCCCAGCTTGCTCATGTTGGCGCGGTGGATCTCGGCGATCACCTCGTCGAGATCGATCCCGTGGACCAGGGCCGTGCCGTACGCCACGTACACCACGTCCGCCAGCTCGTGCGCGAGCCGGTCCAGCGGGCCCTCGACCGACACCTCGGCCACCTCCGCCGCCTCCTCCGCGAGCAGTTCCCCGCGGTGCGCCGCCAGTTCGGGTGCCACCTCCGCCGGGCTCGTGCGGGTGTCGAGACCGAAGGCGTGGTGGAATTCGCGGACGAGACGGGCAGGCGAAGAACTCATACGGCGACTCTAACGGCCGCCACTGACAGCCCCGCCGCGCTCCTCCGGGGCCCCTGAGTGACCTCGGCCCTGGTCAGCCCCGCGCAAAGCCTGGCAGGATCGCCCGCATGTCCAAGGTGTTCCCCCGTATCAGCAGGCGCCGGGCGCTCCAGGGCGCGACCGTCGGCGTCGCGGCCCTCGGGCTGCTCCTGTGGTGGCTGCTGCCGCTGGGCGAGACGCCGCCGACCGGGACGATCGTCTTCAGCACGGGCACACCGCGCGGGGTCTACCAGGAGTACGGCGAGCGGCTGCGCACCGAGTTGGGCAGGGACATGCCCGGCCTGAAGGTGAAGCTGCTGAACAGCGCCGGTTCGCAGGAGAACGTCCAGCGGGTGGCGACCGGTCAGGCCGACTTCACGATCGCGGCGGCCGACGCGGTGGAGACGTACGCGCTCCGGCACGGCAGCGGCGCGGACCGGCTGCGCGGGGTGGCCCGGCTCTACGACGACTACGTGCAGCTCATCGTGCCGCGCGACTCCAAGGTCGACAGCGTCGCGGACCTGAGGCACAAGCGGGTGGCGACCGGGCTGCCCAATTCCGGCGTGCGGCTGATCGCGAACCGCGTGCTGCGCGCCGCCGGCGTCGACCCGCAGAAGGACATCACGCCGGTGGCGGACGGCATAGACACCGGGCCGGCCCACCTGAAGCAGGGCAGCATCGACGCCTTCTTCTGGTCGGGCGGGCTGCCCACCAAGGGGCTGGTCGACCTGGCCGGGAAGTCCGACTTCAAGTTCGTACCGATCGGCGGCGACCTCGTCACCAAGCTGCACTCTGCCGGGGAGGCCGCGCGCTACTACCGGGCCACCAACATGCCCGAGTCGGCTTACCAGTCCGTGCAGCGCGGCAACGCGGTGGCGACGATCGCGGTGTCCAACCTGCTGATCACACGCAAGGACATGGACCCCCGGCTCACCGAGTGGATGACCCGCACGGTGATCAAGAGCCGCGACGACATCGGCGCCCACGTCCACTCCGCCCAGCTCGTCGACCTGCGCACCGCGATCTACACCGACCCCCTGCCCCTGCAGGAGGGTGCCCGGCGCTACTACCGCTCGGTCAAGCCGTAGGGAACGATTCCCCGCCGGACGAGCCCCGGGGGTCGTCCGCATGCCTCGGCACCGTCACCGTCACCCGCAGTCCCTGCGGCTCGTGGCTGGCGTAGGTGATCGCTCCGCCGCCCGCCGCGAGTAGGGCGCGGGTGATGGACAGGCCCAGCCCCGAGCCCTTGACGTTCTGGTGGCGGCCGCTGCGCCAGAAACGGTCGCCCACGCGCGCGAGCTCCTCCTCGGTGAGGCCGGGGCCGGTGTCGGTGACCACGATCGTCGAGGTGTCGCCGGTGGAGGAGACGGCGACCTCGACCGTGCCTGCCTCGGGGGCAAACTTCACGGCGTTGTCGATCACCGCGTCCAGGGCGCTGGACAGGGTGATCGGATCGGCCCAGGCAGTGGTGGGCGGGCAGTCACCGACGAGCCGGACGCCCTTGGCACGGGCGGCCGGTGACCAGGCGACCACCCGCTCCTCGGCCAGCGCGCCGACGTCGGTCAGCCTGAGGTCGGCCTCGGCGTGCTCGGCCAGCGCCAGGTCGAGCAGGTCGTCCAGGACCTGCGCGAGGCGCTTGCCCTCGGTGCGGACCGAGGCGATCTCCTCGTTGCCCTCCGGGAGTTCGAGGGCGAGCAGTTCGATGCGCAGCAGCAGCGCCGAGAGGGGGTTGCGCAGCTGGTGCGAGGCGTCGGCGACGAAGGCGCGCTGCTGCTCCAGGACGTCCTCGACGTTGTCCGCCATCTCGTTGAACGACTTGGCCAGCCGTCTGAGTTCCGGCGGACCGCCTGCGGCCGCGACCCGGGACTTGAGCCGCCCGGTGGCGATGTCGTGGGTGGTGGCGTCCAGGATCCGTACCGGTCTGAGCACCCAGCCGGTCAGCCGCAGCGCGGCGCCGACGGCGAGCAGCATCGCTGCGATCTCGCCCGCCCCGATGATCAGCCAGCCGCGCAGGATCTGCGAACGCATCTGCCCGGTGGGCGAGTCGGTGACCACGACCGCCACCACGTCCCCGTCCCGGATCACCGGCGAGGCGACGATCAGCCGGCTGCGTTGCCAGGGCCACACCTGCCGGGGGTCGTGGCTGCGACGGCTCAGCAGCGCCTCGCCGAACGCCTCCCGGACCTCCCCCTCAAGGGGGACGTACCAGTCGTCAGGGGCGTTGGCCATGGCCGAGCCGTTGCCGTAGAAGACACCCGCACGGATGCCGTAGACGCCGTAGTAGCTGTCCAGTTCGCGGCGGAGCGTCTCCTGACGCTCGTCCGGGGCGGCACGGCGGGGTCCACTGGACCCGTCGGTCACGAACTGCGCGAGGGCGGCGAAGCGTGCGGTGTCGTCGATCCGGTCGACGACGACCCGTTGCTGCTGGCCTGCGGCCACGCTGACGGCGAGCGGGACGCCGAGGGCGAGGAGTACGGCCGCCATCAGGACGATCAGCAGCGGCAGGAGCCGTGTGCGCACCCGACCCCGCTACGCAGCCGGGGCGACGAGCCGGTAGCCGACGCCGCGAACGGTCTCGATCAGCGAGGGCATGCGCAGCTTGGCGCGCAGGGAGGCGACGTGCACCTCCAGGGTGCGGCCCGTGCCCTCCCAGCTGGTGCGCCACACCTCGCTGATGATCTGCTCCCGCCGGAAGACGACTCCCGGCCGCTGGGCGAGCAGCGCGAGCAGATCGAACTCCTTGCGGGTCAGTTGGATGACCGAACCGGCCACGCTGACCTGCCGGGTGGGCAGCTCGATGTGCACGGAGCCCAGTCGCAGCGCGGTCTCGGCACCCGGTGCGGCGTCCTCGTGGGCGGTGCGCCGGCTGACGGCATGGATCCGCGCGAGCAGTTCCCCGGTGTCGTACGGCTTCACCACGTAGTCGTCGGCGCCCATGTTGAGCCCGTGGATGCGGGAGCGGACGTCGGAGCGCGCGGTGACCATGATCACCGGGGTGCTGGTGCGCTTGCGGATCTTGCCGCAGACCTCGTAGCCGTCCTGGTCGGGCAGGCCCAGGTCGAGCAGGACCACACCGAATCCGGCGCCCTCGGGGACGAGCGCCTGGAGGGCCTCCTCGCCGCTGCGCGCGTGGGTGACGTCGAAGCCGTGCCGCGCGAGGACCGCGGACAGCGCGGCAGCGACATGGTTGTCGTCCTCGACGAGCAGCAGTCTCATACCGGCCCCCTCCGGTTCAGCGTTCATACGGTCACGGTTTTCGTTCAGCTTGTAGATCACGGGCACGCGCGCGTGCACCATGGAAGTCACGCCGATGGAGAAGGACGGCGTCAAGAGGGTTCCGGTTGCCTGCCGCTTCCGTTATCCGCCCGATACGCGCGCAGGTCGTAAGTGCTACGACACGTGTCCGGTTGCTATCGGATCGTGATGCTCAGATTCCCCTCAGATGTGATGACGCTGGTCACCGGCCATCACTACTGTCCACCGAAACCGAGGAGGACGGAGCCCGAGAGCGATGACCGAAGTATCGGTGGCCAAGGAAGACGTGGCCGCATCCGGCGAACTGGTCGTCCTGAAGAGCGTCAACAAGCACTTCGGCGCGTTGCACGTACTCCAGGACATCGATCTGACGATCACCCGTGGTGAGGTCGTCGTGGTCATCGGACCCTCCGGGTCCGGAAAGTCGACCCTGTGCCGCACCATCAACCGCCTGGAGACGATCGACTCGGGCGCCATCACGATCGACGGGAAGCCGCTGCCCCACGAGGGCAGGGAGCTGGCCCGGCTGCGCGCCGACGTCGGGATGGTCTTCCAGTCCTTCAACCTCTTCGCGCACAAGACCGTGCTCGAGAACGTGATGCTGGGCCAGATCAAGGTCCGCAAGGCGGACAAGAAGCAGGCCGAGGAGAAGGCCCGTGCCCTGCTCGACCGGGTCGGTGTGGGCACCCAGGCCGACAAGTACCCGGCGCAGCTGTCCGGCGGCCAGCAGCAGCGCGTCGCCATCGCCCGGGCGCTGGCGATGGGCCCGAAGGTCATGCTCTTCGACGAGCCGACCTCGGCCCTCGACCCCGAGATGATCAACGAGGTCCTCGAGGTCATGCAGCAGCTCGCCCGCGAGGGCATGACGATGATCGTCGTCACCCACGAGATGGGCTTCGCACGATCGGCTGCAAACCGGGTGGTCTTCATGGCGGACGGCCGCATCGTCGAACAGGCTGCGCCCGACCAGTTCTTCAGCAATCCGCGCAGCGACCGGGCCCGGGAGTTCCTGTCGAAGATCTTGCATCACTGACACCGCACCGCGCCGCCGCAGGCGCCCATGCCACGTGAGTCCGGCCTGACAACGTGAACCTGCCGACACCAAGGAATCTCCATCATGAAGCTCCGCAAGTCTGCCTCTGCAGCAGTCCTCACCACTCTGGCCCTGGCCCTGGCAGCCTGTGGCGGTGAATCCGGCAACGCCGGTGACCAGCCCGCCGGCGAGAGCCCCGGGGCGAACGCGGCGAAGCTGCCGACCTACGCCGTTGCCGGCGACGTGAAGATCGACTCCCCCTCGCTCAAGAAGGCCCAGCAGGCCGGCAAGCTCGTCATCGGCGCCAAGAACGACCAGCCGTACCTCGGCTTCGAGGACACCACCGGCAAGCGGTCCGGCTTCGATATCGAGATCGCCAAGATGGTCGCCGCCGACCTCGGCTTCAAGCCCGACCAGATCGAGTTCAAGACCGTCGACTCCAACGTCCGTGAGACCACCATCTCGAAGGGCGAGGTCGACCTGTACGTTGGCACGTACACGATCAACGACGAGCGCAAGAAGCAGGTCGGTTTCGCGGGCCCGTACTTCCAGGCTGGCGCGGACCTGCTCGTACGCAAGGACGAGAAGGGCATCACCGGTCCCGACTCGCTCAAGGGCAAGACGGTCTGTTCCATCAAGGGCTCGACCCCGCTGCAGGAGATCAAGAAGCCCAAGTACGGTGCGAAGACCGTCGAGCTGTCGAAGTACTCCGAGTGCGTGCAGCAACTGCTGAACAACGAAGTCGACGCCGTCACGACCGATGACGCCATCCTCAAGGGCTATGCCGCGCAGCGCCCCACCAAGCTCAAGGTGATCGGGAAGCCGTTCACCAAGGAGCCGTACGGCGTGGGCATGAACAAGGACGACAAGGCTCTGCGTGACGCCGTCAACGACGCGCTGGAGAAGCACGAGAAGAACGGCGACTACAAGAAGGCGTACGAGGCGACACTCGGTCTGTCCGGCTCCCCGTACTCGGAGCCGCCGGCCGTCAACCGCTACTGACGGTGCTGCTGAGACGTCGCCCTCGCGGCGTCGAGTGAGCCGGCCTCCGCCGACCCGGTGCGCTGCGGGCGGCGGAGGCCGGCCGGCCCGTCCCGGCGACGTCGTCCCTGACGTGGTCTTCCCTACCCGTACACCGCCACGAGGACCTCCCCGTGAACGTATTGCTCGACCATCTCGCGGACTTCCGCGAGGGGTTCATAGGCACCGTACTGCTGACCCTGGCCAGCGGACTCCTCGCGATGGTGCTGGGTGTCATCATCGCCGGGTTCCGCGTCTCCCCCGTGCCACCGCTGCGGATGTTCGGCACCGCATGGGTCACCCTCTTCCGGAACACGCCCCTGACGCTGCTCTTCCTCGTCGCGTGGTTCGTCGTCCCAGTCATCTTCGTCCCAGGTCTGAGCCCCTGGATGAAGGCCCTGCTGGCCCTGAGTTTCTACACCTCGGCCTTCGTCTGCGAGGCCGTTCGGTCGGGCATCAACACGGTGCCACTGGGCCAGGCGGAGGCGGCCCGCTCCATCGGTATGACTTTCTCGCAGACACTGCGCCTGATCATCCTGCCGCAGGCCACGCGGACCGTGATCGCACCGCTCAGCTCGATCTTCATCGCCCTGACCAAGAACTCGGCGATCGCGGGCGCGTTCAGCGTGACCGAGCTGTTCGGCGTGCAGAAGATGTTGAGCGACCAGGGCTTCGCCATCGCCTGGATCTTCCTGTGGGTGGCTCTGGGCTACCTCGTCATCACCTTCTCGATCAGCGGTCTGTTCCGGCTGCTGGAGCGGCGCCTGGGGGTTGCACGATGACTTCGAGCGTTCTGTACGACGCACCGGGCCCCAAGGCCCGCCTGCGCAACCGCCTCTACACGGTGCTCGGCTCGCTGGCGCTGGCCGCCCTGATTGCTTTCGTCGTGTACCGGCTCGACGCCAAGGGGCAACTGGACCCGCAGGTCTGGAACATCTTCAACAACGCGGGCGTGCGCACCAACATCCGCGACGGCGTGCTGACTACCTTGAAGGTGTTCGCCGTGGCCGGCGCGCTGTCCCTGGTACTCGGGCTGCTCCTGGCCGTGGCACGCCTGTCCGAGCACCGGCCGGTCCGCTGGTTCGCGACCGCCTTCATCGAGCTGTTCCGTGCCATCCCGCTGTTGATCACCATCTACGCCCTGTGGGTGCTGTTCCTCAGCTACAAGAACGACCTCGGCGCCATCGGGGACAACACCGCGTTCTGGGGTCTGGTCATCGGGCTGGCTGTCTACAACGGCTGTGTGCAGGCCGAGGTGTTCCGCGCGGGCATCAATGCCGTACCCCGGGGACAGGTGGAGGCGGCGTACGCGCTCGGCCTGCGCAAGTACCAGGTGATGACGATGCTGTTGCTGCCACAGGCGGTGCGCTCGATGCTGCCGACGATGATCAGCCAGCTGGTGGTCACGCTGAAGGACACCTCGCTCGGATACGTCATCACGTACACAGAGCTGCTGTTCGCCACTCGGACGATGGCCTCCAACATCATCGTCAATGGGGAGAACCCGTTCACGGCAGTCACCATCGTCGCCGGCGCGATCTACATCGTGATGTGTCTCGCGCTCTCCTCGCTCGCGACCTGGATCGAACGGCGGGGGCGTCGGGCCAAGACCGGAGTCGCCGTGGCCGCGGCGGCCGAGCCAGCCGAGCAGCCGGGAGTGCTCGATGTCGACAACGGCTTCCCGGGGCCGACCGACGGGGGTGCGGACCGCACGGTGAAGTAGTCACGGAGCACACGTGCGGGCGGCACCCCGGAGTGCCGCCCGCACGTGTTCCATGCCCCAGTCGCCGTTCAGTGGACGGGTTTGATGACAGTGCTTGCCGTCATGTCCGTGGGGTCCTGGTGGATGGTCAGCGTGACGTTGGCGTTCATGTTGCCCAGCGGCGTGAGCAGGATGGACTTGCGGCAGCCCTTGGCTGACGATTCGACGGTGTCGTACGTCGACCCCCACCTCACGGCCGCGCGGGCGCGCCAATTCGCACACCCGGTGAACGTGATGCGGATCGAGTGCTTGCGCAGGTTGGGCAGCGAGGTACTGCGGTACTGCTTGTCGACCCAGTTGTACGACGCAGGGAATCCGCCGACGTGGATGGTGCCGGAGCGCTTGCCCAGGTAGATCTCGGAGGGGCCATCCGCCAACGCCGAAGGCGCCGCCAGGGCGGAGGCCAGGACCGTCGTACCGAGAAGCACGGCCGCACGACGCTTCATCCTGGTCCCTTCGTTACCGTGCATGGATATTCTCCCTTTCAGAATCCTCATGCATGCCAAATGCATACTTGAGGAAGATTTGAACTTTGCGCTTGAAATCGCGTTACGCGGGATAGTCGCCCCAGTTCCAGCGCCAAGTGTCCCTGAACGGCACCCGACCTACATTCCGGTAGATGATGGTCCCCTCGGCCCAGAAGGACTTACACGTACTCTTCGGCGGCAACGCCTTTGTCTGGGTTTCCGCAGGAGCCTTCTTGTTCGCAACACTGTCGCGGTAGACAAGCTTGGGGCCGGACCGGGTCTTGCAGTAGATCTGTCCGCCGAGGTTAGCGACTCCCCTCCCCCTGGGGCAGCCCCTGTCCGTCTGGAACCAAACCTTGAGGTAGGTGCCGAACTGGTCGGAGTCGTACCACGCCTTCAGGATCGGATTGCCGCAATGGATCGCGGCACTAGAAGCGGCAACGGGAGCCGCTTCCGCCGGCGCTGTGGCCGCTCCCATGGTCAGCAGGCAGGCGGCCGCAGCCGCTCCCCATACCCCACCGCGGCGTGCCCTGTTAGCCATCAGATTGCATTCCTCTCGTCCAGGGCTTGCGAAGTGCTCACCATCATGCGTTTCCTGGAAACGAGAAAAAGACCCCCACAGCGGGGGGTATCGAACGACTCCCCCAGAAATAGGGATTGACTTTTCCGCTCCCCATTACCCACACACGCCGCGGAAGAGTCGGAAGTGATTCGCGACACACACATTCACCCTGCGTGTGGATACCCAGGAATGCGCTTGACATGCACGCACAAGAGTCAGAGGATCATACGAGTGTCACTCGTCGTGACCAGACGAGTGCGATGTCACGAGTGTCGTAGCGCACGCACACAACCACACGGGGACCGAATGCTACGGGTGGGAATCATCGATGACAGTTCGCTCTCCCGCGCAGGACTGCGCGGGATGCTCCAAGCCTTGGCTCCGGATACGCACCGAATGCTGCGAACTAGCGTCGTCGCCGAAGGGAAGCGCGTCCAGGCGACCACGCTGGTGAAGACGACCCGCCCGGACCTCCTGATCAGCGGCGACACGTTCGGCAAGGACTCCCTCCCGCTGGTGGAGACCATTGCCCGTCTCCCGGAAGCGCCTGCCGTCCTGGTGATCGCGGAACGCATCACGGAACGGGGCGCTCGTGCCCTCCTTGCCCGGGGCGCTGCTGGCGTCCTGCTCTCCCGCTCCGCGCCCCAGCATCTGGCCTGGGCCATCACCGCCGTCACCGTGGGCAGCCGCGCCCTATCGCCTGAAATCGCCGACGCGATCCTCCACAGCCCCCCCGCCCCGGTCCTCTCCTGCCAAAGCGCGCACGACCGCGTCGCCAGCTTGAGTACGCGGGAGCGCGAAGTTCTGGCCCTTCTCAGTAACGGTTTACCCAACCGCGCCATCGCCGAGGCCCTTCACATCAGTCCGGAGACAGTCAAGGACCATGTCCGCGCCCTGTGCGTCAAGCTTCACGCTGACAATCGGATCCACGCCGCTCGTATCGCCTGGCAGGCCGGCGTCGTCGCTCTTCCTGTCTGACGCCCGCCGCTCAGGTCTGTCCGGGTCTCATCGTTAGGGAGGGCGTGCAAGGGGCTCGTCGCCAGCCGTGACTTGCTCGGCTGTAGGCGGGCCGTCATAACTGAACAATGCGCAGCGATGGTGCGCTCGTCGTCACTTGACGCAAGCACGCGCAATAGGTTGCATACGTTCTGTGATCGTGCACTCCGCTTCACCTACCTGTTCCTCTACGTCCGTCAGGGCACCGCTGCGGGCAGGGGGCGCTGCGCTGTGGACCCGGTGATCATCGTCGGAGCGGGGCCCGTCGGGCTCACGCTCGCCCTGGCGCTGGCCCGCCATGAGGTCCCGTCCATCGTTCTCGACGAGGGCCCCGGCAAGGAAGAACCACGCCCGGCGCGCTCCGTCGTGCTGCGTGAGGACACGGCGGCCCTGCTGGAGCGGCTGACCGGAGTCGCGCTCGGCGACCACGGCGTCAGATGGGCCGGATGGCGGTCGCTGCGGCGCAAGCAGGTGATGAGCGAGATCGCCTTCGACGAGAACGATCCCGCCCCGCTGCACATCGCGCAGCACGTCATCACGGACGCCCTGCGCGCCGCCATCGCGGACGAGCCGCTGGTCAAGGTCGCCGTGGACAGCCGGCTCGACTCGATCGAACAGGAGCGTTCCGGCGTCTCCGCCCACACCCGCGGCCCCAAGGCGACCTGGTGGCGCGGCAGTTACCTGGTCGGCTGCGACGGGCCCCGCTCGACCGTGCGCAAGCTGCAGGACATCCGCTTCCCGGGACGTACGGCGGTGGAGCGGCACGCGGTCGCCGCGCTGCGCGCGGAACTTCCGTGGGACGGCCAGGCGTTGCTCCATCGGATGCCGCCGTGGCGGTCGTCCGGGCCCCCGGCCGGGGAGGTGACCGCCCGCCCCCTCCCGAACGGCGCGTGGCGTCTGGACTGGCTGCTGCCGCCGGGCAAGGACCTCGTCACGCCCGAGATCCTGGTGGCCCGGATCCGCGAGACCCTCGCGGGCTGGGCGGACGGCGCCACCCCGACGTACGACCTGCTCGACACCGGTGTCCACACGGTGCACCACCGCCTCGCCCGCCGCTGGCGCGCCGGCCGGGTCTTCCTCGCCGGGGACGCGGCCCACCTGCTGGGCACGCTCGGCACCCAGGGGCTCGACGAGGGCCTCAGGGACGCCGACAACCTGGCCTGGAAGCTGGCCCCGGCCTGGCACCACGGACATCACGAGGCACTGCTCGACAGCTACCAGGCCGAGCGGCGCGCGGTGGTCGCCGCCCGGCTGCGCGCCGCCGACCAGGTACTGCCGGTGCTCCGCGGCGCTGGCGGGCTGCGTCACTACGTTCCCGGCGCGGCCCGGGGCGACGACACGCTGCTCGCGGACGGCCACCTCGGGCGCGGCCCGGTGGGTGCGCCGGGGGCGTACGCCGACTCACCGCTCGCGCCCCGGCACCTGGAAGCGGAGATCCCGGTCGAGACCCCGCCCGGCGCGCAGGTCACCGATGTGCGCGTCACTGCGGAGGACGGTTCCTTCGTACAGCTGCGCGACCGGATGGGCCGGGGCGCGCTGCTCGTCGTGCTGATCGCACCGGGCACGGGCGTGTGGGACCGCAAGCACTGGGTGTCCGCCGGGGTCATGCCCCGACTGGCCGCCGCGGTGACGGCGCTGCCGCACCGGGCCGAGCTGCTCGTCGCCGAGAGCTACCCGGGTGCGCCGGCGCACAGTGTGCTGCTCGTGCGCCCCGACGGCCACCTGGTCACCGCGCTGAGCGGGGTCCGCCCGGCCGATCTGTACGCGGCGGCCGAGGCGACGCTGGGCGGCCCGGTGCGGGAGGAGGCGGAGGCCGGCTCCGGCGCGCGCTGACCCTGCGCCCCGTCACCCTCTGTCCACATGGTGACAGTGAGTTGACCGGAGTACAGCAGCATGCTGTACTCCGGATCGTGACCGACACCTGTGTGCGCCTGTGGCGGAGGGTCCATATGGACCTCGTCCGCTATGCGGGCTGCGTGTGTCGCCCGTCCTGCTGAATTCGCTCCCCCATTCCTTCCTCCGGGCGCCGTCGTCGTGCGCCCGCTTCGGCGAACCTTCTTCAGGACGGTGCACGTGTCTCACTCGCTCCCCGCATCCCCTGCTGCCACCGCCGGTGCCGTCGGCCCGGCACCGACCCAGGCGGACCTCCTGGACTTCGTGCGGCGCACGGCCGCCGACACCGAGCTGATCGCCTCGCTCCCGCTGGACCCGGAGGGCCGCACCTGGGTGCGGCTGAAGGGCCCCGGCGGCAGCGAGGCGTGGCTGATCGGCTGGCCACCCGGCACCGGCACCGGCTGGCACGACCACGCCGACTCGGTCGGCGCCTTCCTCACCGCGTCCGGCGACCTCACGGAGTACTCGCTGGCCGCCCGGCTGCCCACCGACGGCTGGAAGACCCTGGAACTCACCGAGGGCGTGGACCGTGAGCGCCGGCTGCCCGCCGGAAAGGGCCGCTCCTTCGGCCGCCACCATGTGCACGAGGTGCTCAACGCGTCCCCCGACCGGCACGCGATCTCCGTCCACGCCTACTACCCGCCGCTGCCACGGATCCGCCGCTACAGTCGCACCGGCCAGATGCTGCGCCTGGAGCAGGTCGAGCGCCCGGAGGACTGGCAGTGAGCGGCGACACGAACATACGGCCCGTCGGCATCGACGACCTGCTGGAGCGGGTCCGCGCGGGCTACCGGCGCATCGAGGCACGGGAGGCGCACGAGGCGGCCCGGGCCGGTGCGGCCCTGCTGGTCGACATCCGGTACGCGGCCCTGCGCGAGCGGGACGGGGTGATCCCCGGCGCTCTCGTCATCGAGCGCAACGAACTGGAGTGGCGCCTCGACCCCCAGGGCAGCCACCGGGTCCCCGAGGCCACCGGCCACGACCTGCGCATCGTCGTCATCTGCAACGAGGGCTACGCCTCCAGCCTGGCCGCCGCCTCCCTCCACCACCTGGGCCTGCACCGCGCGACAGACCTGGTGGGCGGCTTCCAGGCATGGCGCTCGGCGGGGCTGCCGGTCGGGCCGGTGACGGACTGACACGCACCCGGCTGAGCGTCCCGTCGAGCCGGTGACGGCCTGACGCACGCTCAGCCGGGCGGCGGATCGCGTCGATGGAGCCATTCGATGGAGCGATTCGATCCATCGATTCGATGGATCGCCTCGATGGATCGCGTCGGCGGAGCTACTCCTTCGCGGTAGCCACCGTCACCGCCCGTACGCGGAGCGCCGCGCGCCCGGGAAGGGCGCTGGAGACGAGCGCGAGCAGGGCGGCGATCGCAACCACGGCGACGTAGAGCAGGGGGGTGACCGCGGGGGCCGCCCCGCCGGTCATGCCCACGCTGAACGCGGTGAGTACGGCGAGGGCGATGCCGCTGCCGAGCGCGGTGGCGAGGAGCAGCACGGACAGCGCCTCGGTACGCAGGACGCGCAGCACTTGGCGGCGGGTCGCTCCGGCAAGGCGGAGCAGGGCGAACTCCCGGACACGCTCCGCGACCGACATGGCCAGGGTGTTGACGACCGCGATGGCGGTGAAGGCCAGGACGAGTCCCATGGCCAGGTAGTTGACCTCGGCATTCGCCTGCTGCCGGTCGGCCTGGAGGGACTCCACGGCGGCCGGAGAAAGAATCTGCAGACCCGGGAACTCACGCAGCGTAGTCGCGAGTTGTGTCTTTGTACGGGCCGTGCCGACGAGGACGGAGGAGGCGAGCGGATTGTCGACGTGGCGGGCCACGAGGTCGTGGGCGAAGGTGAGGTCGCCGAAGCCGAGACCTCGGGCGTAGACGGCGGCGACGGTGAGCGTGGCGGGCGTGCCGTCGCCGAGCGTGAGTTTCAGGGTGCTCCCCGGCTTCAAGTGGTGCTGGTCCGCGGCCAGTTCACTGACGGCGACGGTGCCGGGGGCGAGTTTTCCGAGGGAGCCGGCGGTGACCTCCGGGTCCCAGGTGCGGGTCAGACCGGCCGGCGTGAGGCCCTGGGCCGGGTACTTGTCGAGGCCGATGCGGACGGTCGTGCGGACCACCTCGGTGACGATGTCGTGCTGCTCCCGCAGGCGCCGTGCGGCCTCACCCGGGACGCCAAGGCCCTGCGCGGCGACGACCCAGTCGGCACGGACACCCTCGCGTGCCTGGGTCCGGGCGGCGTCGCCGAGGGTCGACTGGACGAACAGGACGGTGCAGGTCATGCCGATGAGCAGGGTGAGGGGGGTGACGACGGAGGCCATCCGGGTGGCATTGCCGCGCAGATTGGCGGTGGCGAGGCGGCCGCCGTGACCGGTGAGGCGCAGCGGACCGGCGAGCAGGAGCGCGGCCGCCTTGACCAGCAGGGGGCCGAGCAGGGCGACGGAGGTGGACAGGACCACGACGGCGAGGAAGGTCACGGGGGTCGAGGCGGGCTCGGTGCGCAGGGAGGTGAGGAGGACGACGAGGACGACTCCGCCGGCGAGAAGCACCAGACCGGCGACGATACGCGCCCAGGCCGGCCGGGTGCGCTCGGTTCTGGCCTCGGCCAGGGCTTCCGCCGGGCGGATCCCGGCGATCCTGCGGGAGGCGATCCGGGCCGCCGTCCAGGCGCCGAGCAGGGTGGCGGCCAGGGCAGCGAGCGGCGGGAAGACGCTGACGGTGTGCTCGAGCGTGACCGGCACGGCGCCGAGGGCGACGAACCGGGAGTGCAGCCAGCTGCCCAGCGGCAGCCCGAGCAGTGCGCCGACGGTGCCCGCCGCCGCGCCGATGACCAGTGCCTCCCGGCCGAGCAGCGCGCGGATCTGTCCGGGTGTGGCGGCGATGGCGCGGAGCAGGGCGAGTTCACGGTGGCGCTGCTGGACGGTGAGCGCGAAGGTGCCGACGACCACGAGCACCGCCACCAGCAGCGAGGTGCCGCCCATCGCACCGCCCATGCTGACCAGCCGGGTGCGGGCGGCGGCCGCGTCCAGGAACTCGACGGGTCCGCGGGCGTCTCCGGTGCTGACCTGGGCGGTGGTGCCGTGCAGCGCCCGCACCACGGCCTGCCGCACCGTCTGCGGGTCGGCGCCCTTGGCCGGGAGCACACCGAACGCGGTGACCTGCCCGGGGTGCGCGGCCAGCCGTTCGGCCTCTGCGGTGGAGAAGAACAGGGACGTCTGGTGGCGTACGGGGCTGGTCGGTGCGGCGATGCCCGTGATTCGGTAGGCGCGCGGGGTCTGCGTCGACTGCACGGTGAGGCGGGCGCCGGGGCGGAGGTGGGCGCGTGCGGCGAGGTCCTGGTCGATGACGAGGTCGTCTGCCGCCTCGGGTGCGCTGCCCGCGGTCAGCCGGTAGGGCGTGAGCGCGGCGGAGTCCCAGGCGTGTCCGTAGGCAGTACGGCCTCCGGTGCCGGCCTGGGTCAACGGCTGGGCGAGGAAGGTCAGTTCGGGGACGACACGGGCGACGCCGGGGGCGCCTGCGAGGGTCTTCTCCAAGTCCGCGGAGAGCCAGGCCCGTTCGGCGATGGGTTTCGCCTTGTGCTTGACCTTGGTCTTGCCCTTCTTGTGCTTCACGGTGGTGCGGTGGACGTACTGGTCGGCGGAGACCACGACGGGAGCGGCGGCGTAGCGCTCGGTACGGATCGTGCCGCGCAGGCCGGTGTCGAGCAGGGTGCCGCAGGCGGTGATCAGAGCGGCCGCGCACATCAGGGCGAGGAAGGCGCCGAGGAAGCCCGCCTTACGGGCGCGGATGGTCTGAAGGGCGTAACGCAGCATCATCGGGCGGGCTCTCTTCTGTTGTGCGTCGTCTCGGAGTCCGTGCACCTGCCGGCCTCGGCGCAGGCCGTCGTCCGGAGTGTGCGTACACACTCGCCCGTGCACGGGTCCTGGAGCACTGCGGTGGCCCGGCGTCTTGGGCGGGGGTTATCCCCACCGCGGACCGGGCGCCCGGCTGTCAGAAGTCCTCGTCCTCCAGGAACTCCGTGTCCTCGCCCTCCTCCTCCAGGGCCTGGCGGACGACGCGGAGGGCCATGCCCTCGGGGTAGCCCTTGCGGGCGAGCATGCCGGCGAGACGCCGGAGCCGCTTGTCGCGGTCGAGGCCACGGGTGGCCCCCAACTTGCGGGCGACCAGTTCGCGGGCGGTCGCCTCCTCCTGCTCGGAGTCGAGCTGGCCGACGGCCTCGTCGATCACCGCGGAGTCGACGCCCTTGGTGCGCAGTTCCCGGGCGAGTGCGCGCCGGGCGAGCCCCCGGCCGTGGTGCCGGGACTCCACCCAGGCGTCCGCGAACGCGCCGTCGTCGATCAGCCCGACCTCCTCGAACCGGGACAGCACCTCCTCGGCCACGTCCTCGGGGATGTCCCGCTTACGCAGGGCGTCCGCGAGCTGTTTGCGGGTGCGCGGGGTCCCGGTGAGCAGGCGCAGACAGATCGCCCGCGCCCGCTCAGCCGGGTCCCCCGAAGACTCCCCCCGCTCGGCCCTCGACGAGGAAGGGGCGCCTTCGTCCTCACCGGGCGGCTCCCCGAAGCCGCCTTGCCGTCGGCCGCGTCTGCGACCGCCCCGCGGCCCGGCGGTGTTCCGGGAGCCGCGGTCGGACGAGCCTCCCCCGTAGGGCTCGTCATCCGGGTGCGTGCCACCGTCCCCGTACCCGCCGTGCACGCCGTCACCGTCGCCGCTGTACCCGCCGTCACCGGCCGTGGCGAGGCTCGTGTCGCCGCCGGCACCCCTTCCCCGTGAGGCAACGGGGGTGGCGTACTCGTACTCGGCCCAGTCGGTTCGTCGTGTCACGAGGTCAGCTCTTGGCTGTGGCGGCCTTGGGCTTGGCGGCCTTGGCGGCTGCCGGGGCGGGCGCCGTCTTGGCGTCGTCGTCGGCCGTGGTGGTCACCGCCGCGTCCGCGCCCGGCTCGGAGGCGGGCTCCTCCGGACGGACACCGACGCCCAGCTTCTCCTTGATCTTCTTCTCGATCTCGTTGGCCAGGTCCGGGTTGTCCTTGAGGAAGTTGCGCGCGTTCTCCTTGCCCTGGCCGAGCTGGTCGCCCTCGTACGTGTACCAGGCGCCGGCCTTGCGCACGAAGCCGTGCTCCACGCCCATGTCGATCAGACCGCCCTCGCGGCTGATGCCCTGGCCGTAGAGGATGTCGAACTCGGCCTGCTTGAAGGGCGGCGCAACCTTGTTCTTCACGACCTTGCACCGGGTGCGGTTGCCGACCGCCTCCGTGCCGTCCTTCAGGGTCTCGATGCGACGGATGTCGATACGCACCGAGGCGTAGAACTTCAGCGCGCGGCCACCGGTCGTGGTCTCCGGGGAGCCGAACATCACGCCGATCTTCTCGCGGAGCTGGTTGATGAAGATCGCGGTGGTCTTGGACTGGTTGAGCGCACTGGTGATCTTCCGCAGGGCCTGGCTCATCAGCCGGGCCTGGAGACCGACGTGGCTGTCACCCATCTCGCCCTCGATCTCCGCGCGCGGGACGAGCGCGGCGACGGAGTCGATGACGATGAGGTCGAGGGCGCCGGAGCGGACGAGCATGTCCACGATCTCCAGGGCCTGCTCGCCGTTGTCGGGCTGGGAGAGGATCAGGTTGTCGATGTCGACGCCGAGCTTCTTCGCGTACTCGGGGTCGAGGGCGTGCTCCGCGTCCACGAACGCGACCTGGCCGCCGGCCTTCTGGGCGTTGGCCACGGCGTGCAGGGTCAGGGTCGTCTTACCGGAGGACTCCGGGCCGTACACCTCGACCACTCGGCCGCGCGGCAGGCCGCCGACGCCGAGCGCGACGTCGAGTGCGGTCGACCCGGTGGGGATGACCTCGATGGGCTCGTTCGGCCGCTCGCCCAGGCGCATCACCGCACCCTTGCCGAACTGCCGTTCAATCTGTGCGAGCGCGGCGTCGAGCGCCTTCTCGCGGTCGGTTCCTGCCATGGGTTCCACCCGGTTTGCTTGAGTCGATCGCTTCACGTCAAAGACGCTAACGCCTGCCACTGACAATGCGCCCCGACGTCGGCCCGGCCTGTGGATAACAAGGGGACATCTCAGCCTGAACCGCATCGAAATCCCCGTCGAGAGCCTCGCCCGAACCCCAATAAGAATGGATGTTCGATTTTCGTGTCAAGCGCACCGCACGGAGTCCGGAGCCCCGCCCAGGCCGCTACTCCCGGCGGCGTACGGCGGGTGTCTTCGACCGGACGACGACCGCGCGGGGCGCTCCCGGGAGCCTGGGGCCATGAAGATTCCGCGCCCCGCCGAGCGCCTGTGCCAGGCGACCGGTCTGGTCCTCGTCCTCTCCGGTCTCGCCCACCTCGTGGTGTTCGCGGTGGACAGCGGCCCCTGGGACGGCCCCGTCTCCTGGCGCAAGCCCGTCACGTTCGGGCTCTCCTTCGGGGTGACGCTGATCGCGGTCACCTGGGTGACGTCGTACCTGCGGATCGGGGACCGGCTGCGCACCGTCCTGCTCGTCGTCTTCGCCGCGGACTGCGTGGTGGAGGTCGGCGGCATCACCCTTCAGGCGTGGCGCCGGGTGCCCTCGCACCTCGACATGGAGACCCCCTTCGACACGGCGGTCTCCATGACGCTCGCGGTGGGCGGCGGTGTGCTGGTGGCTCTGCTCACCGTCTTCGCCGTCGCGTCCTTCCGGCACCGGCCGACAGGCCCCGCCGGGATGCCGCTCGCGGTGCGCTCGGGGTTCGCGGTCCTGCTCGTGGCACTGGCCTCGGGAGCGGCGATGATCGCGCGCGGGGTCGTGCTGACCCGGACCGGCCACCAGGAGGCCGCCTACCACTCGACGGCCCCGCTCAAGCCGCTGCACGGGGTGAGCCTGCACGCCGTCCTGGTCCTGCCGCTGCTGGCCCGGCTGCTCTCCCGCACCTCCCGGAGCGAGCGGGTGCGGGAGCGGATCGTGACCGTGGCCGTCGGCTGTTACGCGGCCACCGTCGCCGGTGCGGGGATGTGGGCGGTGCTCACCTACTGAACCCGTCCGCCCCTCTGCTGAACCCACCCACCCTCGCTGAACCCACTCACGTCTGCCGGCCTCACTGACCTCTGCGGACGCCGCTCGTCTCGGTCAGGAGGTGCCTTCCTCCGCCGCGTTCGCGTCGGGCTCGGGTATCTCCCGTTCCCTTGGCCGCAGTCCCCGCATGCGGGAGAGCAGCCCGGGGGCGGCCGGGGCACGGCTGCGGTGTCCGTGCACCCGCGGGTCGTCCGTGACGTCGTACCGCTTCACGTACGCGCCGAGGAAGGCCTGCAGTGTGGCGACCGCGGGGATGGCGATCAGCGCGCCGACGGCACCGAGCAGCGCGGTGCCCGCGATGACCGACCCGAAGGCGACCGCCGGGTGGATGTCGACGGTCTTCGAGGTCAGCTTCGGCTGGAGCACGTAGTTCTCGAACTGCTGGTAGACCACGACGAAGACCAGCACCCACAGCGCGTACCAGGGATCGACCGTGAACGCGATCAGCATGGGCAGCGCGCCCGCGAGATACGTGCCGATGGTGGGGATGAACTGCGACACCAGGCCGACCCAGACACCCAGCACGGGGGCATAGGGCACCCCCAGGGCCTCCAGCAGGATGTAGTGCGCGATGCCGGAGATCAGCGCCATGAGCCCACGCGAGTACAGGTACCCGCCGGTCTTGTCCACGGCGATCTCCCACGCGCGCAGCACCTCGGCCTGCCGGGCGGGCGGCAGTACGGAGCACAGGGCGCGGCGCAGCCTGGGCCCGTCGGCGGCGAAGTAGAACGAGAACAGCGAGATGGTCAGCAGCTGGAACAGACCGCCGAGCACCTGGGCGGACACGTCGAGCACGCCGGCTGCGCTGTTCTGCGCGTACTTGCGCAGCCAGTCGGAGCGGAGCAGGCCCTGCTGGATGTCCACGCGTCTGAGGTCGGTGTGGAACGTCTGGTTGATCCAGTGGATGACCGAGTCGAGGTAGTCCGGGAAGCCCTCGACCATCTTGATGATCTGGCCCGCGAGCATCGAACCGAGCAGCGCGACGAAGCCGGCGGTGACGATCACCAGGCCGAAGAAGACCAGGAAGGTCGCGAACCCCCGGCGCATGCCGCGGGCGGCCATCCAGCTCACCGCGGGCTCGATGGCGAGGGCCAGGAAGAACGCGATGAGGATGTTGATCAACAGGCCGGTCAGCTGGTGGAAGGCCCAGCTGCCCAGCTGGAAGGCGGCGATCAGGGCGAGCGCGAGCACCATGGCGCGCGGCAGCCAGCGTGGCATGCGGGCGCCCGGCCGGGCGCCGCCCTCGGCCGGGGGCCGGGCAGGCGGCGTCGTACCGAACGAGGATGCGTGCTGGGCGAGCTGCCCGGTGTCGTCAGTGGGTGCCACGGTGCAAGTCTCGCCCACGCCACCGACAGTCCGCTGCCCCCCTGCGATCTTCGCGCCCGGTCAGTGCCTTTCCCCCGGAACGTTCATGACCGAGCAGACCACGCGCCACACGTCCTTGGTCTCCCAGCCGGCGTTCAGGGCCTCGTTCACCGTGCACCCGCCCAGCTCCGTCATCACATGATCGCGCGCGAAGGTGTCGGCGTACCCCGAACCGAAGTGTTCCGCCATCCGCTGCCAGAAGACCGTCAACCGCATGACTCCAGTATCCCGCCCCTGGGGGTGGGGCCCGCCGGGGACCGCTTGCCGAGACCGCTTTCCGTCCTACGGTCTGTCGCATGGCCGAAACAGGAGCTTCCCCACTCCCCCCTACGCCCCCGGCGCGCTCCCCGCTCTTCCGCGCCGAACAGTTCGTCTGGCTCACCGCGCGCGTGCTGGAGCAGCGGCTCTTCGCGTACCACTTCCTGAACGGCGCCGCCGATCCGGTGGAGGCCGCGCTGGACGCCTACCGCACCGACGACGGCGGGTACGGCCACGCGCTGGGACCCGATCTGCGCGGCCCCGTGAGCCAGCCCCTGCACACCGGTCACGCGCTGCGCGTGCTGGACGCCGTCGGGCGCTGCGGCGGGCAGCGGGTGGAGCGGGTGTGCCGCTATCTGACCTCTGTCTCCACCGCGGACGGCGCCCTGCCTGCGGTCCGTCCCAGCCAGCGCGGCTACCCGGTGGCACCGTTCGTCCCGGTCGTGGACGACCCTCCCAGCGAGCTGCTCGCCACCGGGCCCGTGGTGGGCCTGCTGCACCGCAACGAGGTGTGGCACGCCTGGCTGTTCCGGGCCACCGACTTCTGCTGGCTGGCCGTGGAGTCCATGGACAAGTCCCATCCCTACGAGGTGGAGGCCGCGGTGGCCTTCCTGGACACCGCTCCCGACCGCCCGCGCGCGGAGGCCGCCGCCGACCGCCTCGGCCGCCTGGTGCGCGAGCAGCGGCTGGCGGCACTGGACCCGGACCGTCTCGACGCCTACCCGGTCGCTCCCGGCTACGCCCCGGGCGAGCACCACTTCCCGCACGACTTCGCGAAGAGCCCGCAGTCGCTCGCGCGCGCGTGGTTCACGGACGAGGAGATGGCGCGCTCCCTGGACTTCCTCGCCGCCGAGCAGCAGGAGGACGGCGGCTGGCCCGTCCGCTGGCGCCGGTGGGCGCCGGTGCCCACGCTGGAGGCGCGCCCGATGGTGACGATCGAGACGCTGCGCACCCTCAGGGCGTACGGCCGCTTCGTGGGCTGAGCCCGGCCGTCCTCACCCGCCGATCGCCCGCACGCCCGCCGTCACCACCACAGCCGCCGCGACGACCAGCAGGAACGGTGCGCGCAGCACCAGCGCCACGGCGGCCGCGCCAAGCCCTGCGGCCCGGGCGTCCAGTACGAGCGCGTGCCCGTCGGCGAACGTCTGCTGGGCGGTGAGCGCGGCGAGGAGGGCGACGGGCAGCAGGGCGGCGAGCCGTCGGACGAGCGGCCGCTCCACCGCGCTCGCGGGCACGAGCAGCCCGGCGAGCTTGACGGCGTAGCAGCCGAGAGCGGTCACGCCGATCGCGATCCAGATGTTCATCGCTCCTCCTCGGATCCGCAGGATCCGGCAGACCGCCCCAGCCCCTCCACCGGCCCACCGGCCCCCGCAGACCGCCCCAGCCCCTCCACCGGCCCACCAGCCGGTGCGTCCCGTCGGCTGCGACCGCCGCGTCGGCCCTTGGTGAGCAGCGCGGCCGGCGCCGCCAGTGCCGCCACCAGGACCGGTACGCCGGCCGGCAGGACGGGCAGCAGGCCGAGGCCCAGCAGGACCGCGAGTCCTGCGACCGCACGTTCGGTGGGCGTCTTCAGCATCGGGGCGAGCAGGGCCAGGAAGACGGCGGGCCCGGCCGCGTCCAGGCCCCATGCACCGGTGTCCCCGATGGCCTTCGCGCCGAGTGCGCCGAGCAGCGTGGTGAGGTTCCACAGCAGGTACAGGCTGAGCCCGGTGACGGTGAAGCCGATGCGCGCGGCACGCCGGGTCGGCTGGGCCAGGGTCACCGCCGTGGTCTCGTCGATCACCCACTGCGCGGCGAACGGCCGCACCGCGCGCGGGAGAGCCAGCAGCTGCGACAGGCGCAGCCCGTAGAAGGCGTTGCGCACGCCCAGGAAGAAGGCGCCGGCGGCGGCCGTGAACGGGTTGCCGCCGGCGGCGAGTGCGCCCACGAGGGCGAACTGGGAGGCCCCGGTGAACACCAGGAGGCTGAGCGCGCAGGTCTGCAGGAGCCCGAGTCCGCTGCCGGCCGAGGTCACGCCGAAGGCGAACCCGGACAGTCCGACGGCGACGCCGACGCCCAGGGCGTCCCGTACGACGGCGGCGTCGGGCTTCTGCGTGCCGTCGGCGGCCCCGTCCGCGAGTGCTGTGTCTTGTGCCACGCCCCGGACGGTACGGTCGGCCGTCAGCCCGGGTCTTGTACGTTCTTGCGCTCGCGCCGGTAGGCGCCCGGGGGCACGCCGACGATCCGGGTGAAGTGCCGGTTGAGGTGCGGCTGGTCGGTGAAGCCGACGAGCACCGCCGCCTCGGCGGGTGCGGTACCCGTGTCCAGCAGGTTCCGCGCGCGGCGCACCCGGGCGTCGGTCAGCCAGGTGTGCGGCGGCATCCCGTAGGCGTCCCGGAACGCCCGCAGCAGGGCGAACGGGCTGGTTCCGAGGTCCGCGGCGAGGCGCTCCAGGGTCGGCGGCTCGGCCAGCCGCTCCTCCAGCACGGCACGCGCGCGTGCCGCGATCCGCGCTCCCGCCGTCCTCGCCGGCCGCTGCGGCAGCGGCCCGCCGTTGAGCCGCAGCAGCCTGGTCACGGCCACGCGCAGCAGGGTGTCGGCCGCGAGTGCATTGCCCTCGTCGGCGGCGCGGAGCACCTGATGCACCAGGCGGACGGTGTACGGGTCGTCGAGGACCGGGCTCACGAAGCCGGGCGTGCCGCGGATCGTCGTGGTCTCGGCCGCGATCTCGGCCACCACCCCGGGCGACGGATAGACGGCGCCGTACCGCCAACCCTCGGGAACGCCGGCCCGGCCGGTGTGCGGCGTGTCCGGGTTGACGAGTGCGAGGGCTCCCGCGCCGGCGGACACGTCGGAGCCGCGGTGGTGGAAGACCTCGACGCCGTCGGCGATGGCCGCGATCACGAAGTTCTCGTGGGTGTGCCGGACGAAGGTCTTGCGGATGTACCGGGCGCGCAGCAGGTCGACGCCGGGCAGCTCCGCATACCGCCAGTGCCGTGCCTGCTCCGCCGAACCCGCCATACGACCATTGTCCGTCCCGGCCGGCGACCGCTCCCGTCGGCCTGTTCTCCGCTGATTCCCCAGGTCAGCGTGATTGTCAGTGGCCGGGTGCAGGATGGACGCATGGTCAGCTCCGCACACCGAGCCCTCGACGGCTTCTCGCCCGCGACCCGCGGCTGGTTCACGGGGGCGTTCTCCGCGCCCACCGCGGCCCAGGCGGGCGCATGGCAGGCCATCCGGGAGGGCTCGGACGTGCTGGTGGTCGCCCCCACCGGCTCGGGCAAGACGCTGGCCGCGTTCCTCGCCGCCCTGGACCAGCTGGCCTCGGCCCCTCCCCCGGCCGACCCGAAGAAGCGCTGCCGGGTGCTGTACGTGTCTCCGCTGAAGGCTCTCGCGGTCGACGTCGAGCGGAACCTGCGCAGTCCGCTGACCGGTATCCGCCAGGAGTCCGTACGCCTGGGCCTGCCCGAGCCAGAGGTGAAGGTGGGCATCCGCTCCGGCGACACCCCGGCCGCCGAGCGGCGCGCCCTGTCCACACGCCCGCCGGACATCCTGATCACCACTCCCGAGTCGCTGTTCCTGATGCTGACGTCCGCCACGCGTGACGCGCTGACGGGTGTGGAGACGGTGATCCTGGACGAGGTGCACGCGGTCGCGGGCACCAAGCGCGGCGCGCACCTCGCGCTGTCCCTGGAGCGGCTGGACGAGCTGCTGCCGCGGCCGGCCCGCCGGATCGGCCTGTCGGCGACCGTCCGCCCGGTGGACGAGGTGGCCCGCTATCTCTCGCCGCGCCGCAAGGTGGAGATCGTCCAGCCGAAGTCGGGCAAGGAGTTCGACCTCTCCGTCGTCGTCCCGGTCGAGGACATGGGCGAGCTGGGCGGTTCCCCGGCGGCCGACGGCAACGAGGGGGCGGAGAAGCCGTCGATCTGGCCGCATGTGGAGGAGCGGATCGCCGACCTGGTCCAGGCCCACCGCTCCACGATCGTGTTCGCGAACTCACGGCGCCTGGCCGAGCGGCTGTGCAACCGGCTCAACGAGATCGCCTACGAGCGGGCGACCGGCGAGCCCTTGGACGAGCACCACGCGCCGGCCGAGCTGATGGGCGGCTCGGGCGCGGCCCAGGGCGCACCGCCGGTGATCGCCCGCGCGCACCACGGCTCGGTCTCCAAGGAGCAGCGTGCCCTGGTGGAGGAAGACCTGAAGGCGGGCCGGCTGCCCGCCGTGGTGGCCACGTCGAGCCTGGAGCTGGGCATCGACATGGGCGCCGTCGATCTCGTCGTGCAGGTCGAGTCCCCGCCCTCGGTGGCCTCCGGGCTGCAGCGCGTGGGCCGCGCGGGGCACCAGGTGGGCGCCGTCTCCACCGGCGTGGTCTTCCCCAAGTACCGGGGCGACCTGGTCCAGGCGGCCGTGGTCACCGAACGGATGCGCTCGGGCTCCATCGAGTCCCTCAGGGTCCCCGCGAACCCGCTGGACGTGCTCGCCCAGCAGCTCGTCGCCATGACGGCCCTGGACACCTGGCAGTTCGACGACCTGCTCGCCGCGGTCCGCCGCGCGGCCCCCTTCGCCTCGCTGCCCGAGTCGGCGTTCACCGCGACCCTCGACATGCTCGCGGGCCGCTACCCTTCCGACGCGTTCGCCGAGCTGCGCCCGCGCGTGGTGTGGGACCGCGTGGCAGGCACGATCACCGGCCGCCCGGGCGCCCAGCGCCTCGCCGTCACCTCCGGCGGCACGATCCCCGACCGGGGCCTCTTCGGGGTCTTCCTCGCCGGTTCCGACCCCAAGAAGGGCGGCGGCCGGGTCGGCGAGCTGGACGAGGAGATGGTGTACGAGTCCCGGGTGGGGGACGTCTTCACGCTGGGCACGAGTTCCTGGCGCATCGAGGACATCACCCGCGACCGTGTGCTGGTCTCCCCCGCGCCCGGTGTGCCGGGCCGGCTGCCCTTCTGGAAGGGCGACCAGCTGGGCCGCCCGCTCGAACTGGGGCGCGCGGTGGGCGCGTTCCTGCGCGAGGTCGGCTCGCTGCCCAAGGACGACGCCCGGCTGCGCCTGCTCGCGGCGGGCCTGGACGCCTGGGCCGCGGACAACGTGCTGTCCTACCTGGACGAGCAGCGCGAGGCCTGCGGCCATGTCCCGGACGACCGCACGATCGTGGTCGAGCGCTTCCGCGACGAACTGGGCGACTGGCGAGTCGTTGTCCACTCCCCTTTCGGCGCCCAGGTGCACGCCCCCTGGGCCCTCGCGCTGGGCGCCCGCCTCTCCGAGCGGTACGGCATGGACGCGCAGGTCATGCACGCCGACGACGGCATCGTGCTGCGCCTGCCCGACGCCGACCTGATGGGCCTGGACCTGCTCGACCAGGAACCCGTGAAGGCCGGCACGGAGTACGACGGCGAGCAGGCGCCGGTGGGGGCGGCCGACGTCGCCTTCGACAAGGGCGAGGTCGACCAGATCGTCACCGACCAGGTCGGCGGCTCCGCCCTGTTCGCCTCCCGGTTCCGCGAATGCGCCGCCCGCGCGCTGCTGCTGCCGCGCCGCAACCCCGGCAAGCGCACCCCCTTGTGGCAACAGCGCCAGCGGGCGGCCCAACTGCTCCAGGTGGCGAGCGAGTTCGGCTCGTTCCCGATCGTCCTGGAGGCGGTCCGCGAGTGCCTCCAGGACGTCTTCGACGTCCCCGGCCTCGTGGAGCTGATGAGCGACCTCGAGTCCCGCAAGGTCCGTCTGGTCGAGGTCACCACCCCGGAGCCGTCCCCCTTCGCCCGTTCCCTCCTCTTCGGGTACGTCGCCCAGTTCCTGTACGAGGGCGACTCCCCGCTCGCCGAGCGCCGTGCCGCCGCGCTGTCCCTGGACTCCAGGCTGCTGGCCGAGCTGCTGGGCCAGGCGGAGCTGCGCGAGCTGCTCGACGCGGAGGTGCTGGCAGAGCTGGAGCGCGAGCTGCAGTGGTTGACGGAGGACCGCCGCGTCAAGGACGTGGAGGGGGTGGCCGACATCCTGCGCGTGCTCGGCCCGCTGACCGGCGCCGAACTGGCGGAGCGGGGTGCCGAGCCGCAGTGGGCGCAGGAGCTGGCCGCCGCCCGCCGGGCCATCCGGGTCCGCATCGCCGGCGCCGACCACTGGGCGGCCGTCGAGGACGCGGGCCGGCTGCGGGACGCGCTCGGCACGGCGCTGCCGGTCGGCGTCCCCGAGGCCTTCACCGAGCCGGTCAAGGACCCGCTCGGCGACCT
Organism: Streptomyces sp. NPDC005728; assembly: GCF_040630895.1. Lineage (NCBI taxonomy): Bacteria > Bacillati > Actinomycetota > Actinomycetes > Kitasatosporales > Streptomycetaceae > Streptomyces > Streptomyces sp. NPDC005728. The sequence goes on along the minus strand of NZ_JBEXYL010000058.1, from coordinate 22,646 downwards.
CCTCGCGCGCCATGCCCGCACCCACGGCCCGTTCACGTCGGCCACCGCGGCGGCCCGCTTCGGCCTGGGCGTGGCGGTCACCGAGGGCGCCCTGCAACGGCTGGCCGCGAACGGCCGTGTCGTACAGGGCGAGTTCCACCCGGCCGGCATCGGCCAGGAGTGGTGCGACGCGGCCGTACTGCGCCGGCTGCGCCGCCGCTCCCTGGCCGCGCTGCGGCACGAGCTGGAGCCGGTGCCTCCGGCCGCGCTGGCGCAGTTCCTGCCGCAGTGGCAGCACATCGGCAAGGGCCACGGACTGCGCGGCATCGACGGACTGGTGCGCGCCGTCGAGCAGTTGCAGGGCGCCTCCGTACCCGCCTCCGCCCTGGAGAAGCTGGTGCTGCCCTCCCGCGTGGCGAACTACACGCCGTCGATGCTCGACGAACTCACCGCCGCGGGCGAGGTGGTGTGGGCCGGAGCGGGTGCCCTGCCCGGCAAGGACGGCTGGGTCTCGCTGTACGTGGCGGACGCGGCCCCGCTGCTCCTGCCACCGCCGCACCCCTTGGAGCCGACCGCGCTGCACCAGTCCGTCCTGGACGCCCTCTCCGGCGGCTACGGCCTGTTCTTCCGTCAGATCGCCGACCAGGTGCGCGCCACCACCCACCCCGACGTCACCGATCCCCAACTCGCCGATGCCCTGTGGGACCTGGCCTGGTCGGGCCGGCTCACCAATGACACCCTCGCCCCGATGCGCTCCCTGCTGGGCTCGGGCCGTACGGCGGGCTCGACGGCCCACCGTGCCAAGCGCGCCGTCCCGCGCGGTCGCTACGGCTCCCTGACGGCCGCCGCCCGCCCCGCCTCCCGCAGCGGCCCGCCGACGGTGGCCGGCCGCTGGTCGCTGCTCCCCGCGTCCGAACCGGACGCCACCGTGCGCGCCCACGCGCTGGCCCGCGCCCTCCTCGACCGGCACGGCGTGGTCACCCGCGGAGCGGTCGCCGCGGAGGGCGTCGAGGGCGGCTTCTCGGCGGTGTACCGCGTGCTGTCGGCGTTCGAGGAGAGCGGACAGGCGAGGCGCGGTTACGTGATCGAGGGCCTGGGCGCCGCCCAGTTCGCGATGGACGGCGCGGTCGACCGCCTGCGCGCGGTGTCCAACGCCCGCGAACGGGGCGAGGGCCTGCCCGCCCCGAGCCTGCCGAACGGGTTCGCCGGCGGCAGCGGAAACCCGTTCTTCGTCGACGGTGGCCACACCACCCCGAACGCCTTCGACCAGGCCGACGGCGGACTCGCCCACCCGGGCCTCGACGACGACTTCGTCTGGCCGCCGGAGGACCGCACCGCCGCCCCGGGCGACTTCGGCCGGCCACCACAGCGGCACTCCGCAGGCGACTACGTCTCGCCGCTCGACCGCGCTCCCGCCGACCCCTTCGCCTCCCCCGGCTACAGCGGCCCCCGCGGCGGCAGCCCCGCCTCCCCCTACGGCTCACCGGCGGCCCGCGGCTTCGGCGACCGCCGCACGCACGCATCGTCCCCCGACCCCCGCGCCGTGGTCCTCGCCGCGGCCGACCCCGCCAACGCCTACGGCGCGGCACTCCCCTGGCCGGAGCCGCCGAACGGGGCAGGGCACAAGCCGGGCCGCAAGGCGGGTTCGCTGGTGGTGCTGGTGGCGGGCGAGCTGACGCTGTACATGGAGCGCGGCGGCAAGACGCTGCTGGCCTGGCCCTCGGAACCGGATGCCGCCGCCACCGACGACCCACGCCTGCGCACGGCCGCCGAGTCCCTGGCCGCGGCCGCCCGCGCGGGTTCCCTCGGCACGGTCACGGTGGAGCGGGTCAACGGCGCCCCGGCCCTGACCTCCCCCATGGGCACCCTCCTGGAAGCGGCGGGCTTCATCGCGACCCCGCGCGGTCTGCGCCTGAGAGCCTGAGCGCAGCAGCCCCGGAGCACGACCGCCGCAGGTCACCCCACCGTGGCACCCTTGACGCATGCCCGAAGGTGACACGGTCTGGCAGGCTGCGCGGCGGCTGCACGAGGCCCTCGCGGGCAAGGTGCTGACCCGCAGCGACTTCCGGGTACCGAAGTACGCGACGGTCGACCTCACGGGCCGTGCGGTCCTGAACACGACTCCGCGCGGCAAACACCTGCTCACCCGCTTCGAGGGCGGCCTCACCCTGCACACGCATCTGCGTATGGAAGGCGCCTGGAAGGTGTACGGCACGGGCGAGACCTGGCGGGGCGGCCCGGCGCACCAGATCCGTGCGATTCTCGGCACCGCCGATCGCACGGCCGTCGGCTACCGCCTCCAGGTGCTGGAGTTCCTGCGCACCGGCGAGGAGGAGCGCGTCGTCGGCCACCTCGGCCCCGACCTGCTCGGCCCGGACTGGGACCCCGAGCGCGCCCTGGCCAACCTCCTCGCGGACCCCGCCCGCCCGCTCGGCGAGGCCCTGCTCGACCAGCGCAATCTCGCCGGCATCGGCAACGTCTACAAGAGCGAGCTGTGCTATCTGCTCGGCGTGACGCCCTGGCTGCCGGCCGGCGCCCTGCCCACGGACCGCGCCGCCGGGCTGCCCGCCCTCGCCAAGAGGCTCCTGGAGACCAACCGCGACCGCCCGGTCCGCCAGACCACGGGCCTGCACCGGCAGGACCTGTTCGTGTACGGCCGCGCCCCGCGCCCTTGTCTGCGCTGCAACACGCCGGTCCGCGTGGCCGACCAGGGCGACGGATCCCAGGTGCGCCCCACCTACTGGTGCCCGACCTGCCAGACGGGTCCCGCACCGGCGCCGGGAGCGCCGCAGAACTGGCGTGAGCGCCGGCCCCGACGTCCGTCCCCGCCCAACTAATTGACGATCCGTCAGAAACGCTCGTACCGTCGCTGCATGCCCCTCAAGGCGTACGACCTCAGTGGACGCACCGCGTTCGTCACCGGAGCCGCCGGCGGCATCGGCCGAGCCTCCGCCGTCCTGCTCGCCGAGGCGGGAGCCTCGGTGCACTGCGCCGACCTGGACGCGGACGGCCTGCACGGCACCGCCACACTGATCAAGGACCGCGGCGGCAGCGCACGTACACACGTCGTCGACGTCACCGACCGGACCCGTCTCGGCGAGGCCGTCCGGTCCTGCGGGCGCGTGGACGTGATGGCCGCGATCGCCGGGATCATGCACAGCAGCCCGGTCCTGGAGACCCGGGACGAGGACCTGGACCGAGTACTCAACGTCAACTTCAAGGGTGTGCTGTACGCCTGCCAGGAGGCGGTCCGGCTGATGCTCGACCACGACACCCGGGGCAGCATCGTCACGATGGCCTCCGGGGCGATCGACACCGGCGGCTCCGGGCTGCTCTGCTACGGCGCGGCGAAGGCGGCCGTGGTCCAGCTGACGAAGACGCTGGCCACGGAGGTCGGCCGGCACGGCATCCGGGTCAACGCCGTCGCACCGGGCTGGATCCGCACCCCCATGACCGACCGCCACGACCAGGAGGCACAGGCACACACCGAGTCCCTGATGGCCCGGATGTCTCCGCTGGGCCGGGTCGGCGAGGCCGACGACGTCGCGCACACGGTGCTGTACCTGGCGTCGGATGCCTCGGGGTTCACGACGGGGCAGATCCTCCGTCCGAACGGGGGCGTGGCGATGCCCTGGTAGCGTCCCCCGCCCGCCAGGCCGCCGTCCACCGTCCCGTTTCGACCGCACCCAGCGCGCGCCCCTTGGGTACACAGTGCACCGGCAGCACGCTCAGCCCCCAGCCGCTGATCGCGACGGCCCCTTCGAGCACGCCGGTGCCCGCCCCCAGGGCGATGCGCAGCACGGCCCACCACCACACCGCGCCCAGCCCGAGCGCGGCCCCCCAGCGCAGTATCCGCCCCACCATGGCCGCCACCTCCAGCCGGACGCTAGAACGCCACGCGACCCGCACGGGAGGCGCACCGAGGGCTCACTGATGCAACGCCGGACTCTCCGGAACACTCACGCATTCTCTGCCTGGAACATCCAGTGGTGCTTCTCCAGGTCCGCCGTGATGCCGATGAAGATGTCCTGGGACACCGGATCCGCCTCCCCGGTCCCGCCGACGCGCTCCCGCATCCGGACGATCACCGCGCCGAGGGCGTCCACCATCGCCCGGACCGCGTCCGTATCCTTGATCCATCCGGCAGGAGTGGCCCCTATGCCGCTGCTGGAGGCCACCGTGGCCGCGCGCCCGTCGGGCGGGACACCGAGCGCGGACGCCCGCTCCGCGACGGTGTCGGAGTGGGTGCGCGCGGAGGCGACGACCTCGTCGAGCTGGAGGTGGATGGACCGGAAGCGCGGTCCGACGACATTCCAGTGGATCTGCTTGGCGACCAGGGAGAGGTCCACCAGGTCGACCAGGGCGCCCTGCAGCGCCTCGGACACGATCTTCAGATCGTCATCGGGCAACGGACTCTTCACGACGTACATCCGCTTTCCTCCGGTGGTTCGGCACCGTCACGTCCCTCCACGATGACCGCCCCACCGAATACCGGCAAATGGACGCAAAGGAGACACGGATCACAGGCGCGGACCAGGGGGAGCGAGCGGACAACACGAAAGCCCCGGCCGGACTCCTCAGGTCTCCCTGACGAGCCCCGGCTGGGGCTTCACACGTATGGGGTCGTCAAGCCGCGCGCGCGAACGTCACGCGGCGACCACGTCCACCGCCTCGGCGGGTGCCTTGATGGTCACCCGTTCCGGTGGCACACCGGCGACCGACACGGAACCCAGCATCGGACGCACCGCAGTGGGCACGGGTTCGGTGGCCCTGGCGGACTGGGCCAGTTCGGCGAGCGCCAGTTCGTCGCTCACTTCTCGCATCAGTTCCGACATCCGTACGTCCAGCGCGTCGCAGATGGCGGAGAGCAGCTCGGAGGAAGCCTCCTTCTGCCCCCGCTCCACCTCGGAGAGATAGCCGAGTGAGACTCGGGCGGACGAGGAGACTTCGCGCAGAGTACGGCCCTGGCGTTGGCGCTGCCGACGCAGCACGTCACCAAGCAGGCGACGGAGCAGAATCATCGGTGGCTCCCTCCTCGGACCGCGTAGCCGCATCCTTCTCGCCCCACCGTACCGCCTTGCGCCGCGGCCGTGCGGGGAGCGATGTCGTGTTCACTCAGGGCTGCAAACATCAAAACCCCCCGTTCCGTTCCGTATCCTGTGCCCGCTCATTCCCGGTCTGTTCGCCCGCAAGCTCCCTCAGGAGCAGTGCGAGTACGCTCCGTACACTCTCCATACGAATTTCCGCACGGTCGCCGTTCAACCGCAGGGCCTCCACTTTTCCGCCACCGGCAGAACCGGGGCCGGGCGTGAACGGCCCGTCGACGGCCACGAAGACGGTCCCGACGGGCTTGCCGTCCTGGGGATCGGGCCCGGCGACACCGGTCGTCGCGATCCCCCAGTCGGCACCCAGGGCCTTGCGCACCCCGGCTGCCATCTGGGCCGCGACCTGCGGATCCACTGCCCCCTGCTCGGCCAGCAGGGTGGCGTCGACCGCCAGCAGTTCGTGCTTCAGCTCGGTGGCGTAGGCGGTGACCGAACCCCGGAAGACCTTGGACGCCCCGGGGACGGCCGTGATCTCCGCCGCGACCAGACCACCGGTGAGCGACTCCGCGACGGCGAGGCTCTCGCCCCTCACGTTCAGTAGTCGCACCAGTTCGGTGGCCGGGGAACTCACGCTTCCGTCTCCTCCAACGCTGCCGCGCGCTCGGCGATTCCCTGCCGGCGCAGCACAATGGCTTGTCTCACGTAGTCGAGGCCGGTGACGACGGTGAGGACGACCGCCACGGCCATCACCCAGAACCTCATGGTCGCCAGCCACCCCGTCAGTGCCAGGACGTACATCCCGACGGCCACGCCCTGGGTGAGCGTCTTCAGCTTGCCGCCTCGGCTCGCGGGGATCACGCCGTAGCGAATGACCAGAAAACGCATCAGCGTGATGCCGAGTTCCCGGCCGAGGATCACGGCCGTCACCCACCACGGGAGATCGCCCAGGGCGGACAGACAGATGAGCGCCGCCCCCATGATCGCCTTGTCGGCGATGGGGTCGGCGATCTTCCCGAAGTCGGTGACCAGGTTGTAGGTGCGCGCCAGATGCCCGTCGAACAGGTCGGTGATCATGGCGATGGCGAAGGCCGCCCAGGCGAGCGAGCGCCAGGCCGGGTCGTAGCCGCCGCCCGCCAGCATCAGCGCGACGAATCCGGGCACGAGGAGCAGCCGGAGCATCGTCAGCAGATTGGCGACGTTCCACACGCTCGCCTGGTTGACGGCCGCGGCCGCGATCTTCCCACCACGCGCGGGCTTCACGTCGTCGGCGGCGGATCCGGAGGCAGAGGCGGCGGAGCCGGAAGCAGAACCGGAGACCTCGGAAGCAGCGCCGTCGGCAGCCGTGGCGGAACCCCGCGCACGCTGCGCGCCGGAGGAGCCGCCCGCGGCGGATGCCGGGACTCCGGTCATCTGCCCGCCTCCTCACTACACGCGAGCGAGCCCGTCAACGGCTCGGCAACCAGGTCGACACCTTCCGTACCGACCACCTTCGCCTCGACCATACGTCCGACGCTCAGTCCCTCGCCGCTCGTGAGCAGCACCTGGCCGTCCGTCTCCGGCGCCTGGTGCGCGGCACGTCCGTACACGCCCTCCTGCTCGTCCACGGACTCCACGAGGACGTGCACGCTCTCGCCGACGCGGTCCTCGGCGCGCTGCGAGACGAGTTCCTCGGCGAGCCGGGAGATGTGGGCCAGGCGCTCGGCGACGACGTCCTCGTCGAGCTTGTTGTCGTACGTCGCCGCCTCCGTGCCCTCCTCGTCGGAGTAGCCGAAGACACCGATGGCGTCCAGGCGGGCGCCGTTCAGGAAGCGCTCCAGCTCGGCCAGGTCCGACTCGCTCTCGCCGGGGAAGCCGACGATGAAGTTGGAGCGCACTCCGGCCTCGGGGGCCTTGCTGCGGATGGTGTCCAGCAGCTCCAGGAAGCGGTCGGTGTCACCGAAGCGACGCATGGCGCGCAGCACGTCCGGCGCGGAGTGCTGGAAGGACAGGTCGAAGTAAGGGACGACCTTCGGGGTGGAGGTCAGCACGTCGATCAGGTCCGGGCGCATCTCGGCCGGCTGGAGGTAGCTCACGCGCACGCGCTCGATGCCGTCGACCCCGGCCAGCTCCGGCAGCAGGGACTCCAGCAGGCGGATGTCGCCCAGGTCCTTGCCGTAGGAGGTGTTGTTCTCGGAGACCAGCATGATCTCCTTCACACCCTGTTCGGCCAGCCACCGCGTCTCGTTCAGCACGTCGCTCGGGCGACGGGAGATGAAGGAGCCGCGGAAGGACGGGATGGCGCAGAAGGAGCAGCGCCGGTCGCAGCCGGAGGCGAGCTTGACCGAGGCGACCGGGGAGCCGTCCAGGCGGCGGCGCAGGGGTGCGCGCGGGCCGGAGGCGGGCGCGACGCCGTCGGGGAGATCGGCCGGGCCGTGGCCGGGCAGCGCGACGGAGGCGGCCGATTCCTGCCGCTCGGCGGGGCTGATCGGCAGCAGCTTGCGGCGGTCGCGGGGGGTGTGGGCGGCGTGGATGCCGCCGGACAGGATGGTCTGCAGGCGGTCGGAGATGTCGGCGTAGTCGTCGAAGCCGAGCACGCCGTCGGCCTCGGGCAGCGCCTGGGCCAGTTCCTTGCCGTACCGCTCGGCCATGCAGCCCACCGCCACGACGGCCTGGGTTCTGCCGTGGTCCTTGAGGTCGTTGGCCTCCAGCAGGGCGTCGACGGAGTCCTTCTTGGCGGCTTCCACGAAGCCACAGGTGTTGACCACGGCGACGTCGGCGTCCCCGGCGTTCTCGACGAGCTGCCAGCCGTCCGCCTCCAAACGGCCTGCGAGCTCCTCCGAGTCCACCTCGTTACGGGCGCAGCCGAGAGTGACTAGTGCGACGGTACGGCGTTCAGGCATGGGCTCAAGACTACTTTGTCTCTCTGACACCCCACGTCGACGGGGTTGGCCGATCTTGGCCAACCCCGTCGCATCCGCTCACCCGAAGGCCTCCTATCCGGCCTCGGGGTCGCCCTTCGTGTACGTGAGGCGCTCCACTGCGCCCTTCTGGAAGTTGTCCTCGATCTTCTTGCCGTTGACGTACAGCTGGATCGCGCCGGCGTCGCCGAGGATCAGATTGATCTTGGAGCTGTCCTGGAAGGTCTTGGACTCGCCCTTCTTCAGCAGCCCGTCGAAGAGCATCCTGCCGTTGTGGTCCTTGGCGGAGATCCAGCTGCGTCCGCCTGCCGCGCTGACCTGGACGGTCACCTTGTCCTGCGGCGCCGCCGCGATGGCGCTGTCGGAGGCCTCGGACGTCGGCGCGGCGGGCTTGTCCTTCTTGGGCGTGGGCGAGGCGGACTTGCTGGGCGTGGTGGTGGCGCCCTCGGCTACCTGTGACTTGGCGTCGCTGTCGCCGGTGCCGCCCTTGAACGCGGTGAACCCGACGAAACCGATCACGGCGACGATCGCGGCGACCATGGCCGCGGTCCAGTTCGGCCCGCGACGCTCCGGGCGGATACGTTCCGCCTCGAACAGCGGCGCGGCCGGGGTGGGTGCGGGCCGCCCGCCGTGCTCGGCGTCGTACTGCGCGATCAGCGGTGCGGGGTCGAGGTGTACGGCCCTGGCCAGCGTGCGGATGTGTCCGCGGGCGTAGACGTCACCGCCACAGGGAGCGAAGTCGTCCGCTTCGATGGCGTGCACGATGGCGATACGGACACGAGTGGCGCTGCTGACGTCGTCGACGGTGAGCCCTGCCGCGATGCGCGCCTGTTTCAGGGCGCGGCCCACGGAGGGACGGGCTTCCTCGGTCACGTCTGGGAACGGACGCTCGTCTTCAGGGGAGTTGCCGATGGACACGGGGGCGCCTTTCGAGCGTTTGAGCCACCTGTGCTGGAGGTTCAGTCTAGGGGGGTGCGAAAGAGTGGGGCGACCGGGCGGTAGGACTTTGTACGCCATCGGAATGACCAGACAATCCGATGGTGGGACAGACACGTACCCCAGGATGCGATCCGTAGCTGTCCTTTCGCTCAACTTGACGTGCGGCGAAGGGAAACGGTTGCCCGCAGCTCTCTAACGGGTGGATCACGGCCATGCCGCCACCCGGCGTACGTGCGACACGCCGGGCGCACGCCGCCCCAGCCGCCCTATCCGTCGGACTCCCCACGCAGCACGGCGAGCACGCCGTCCAGTTCGTCGGGCTTCACCAGAACGTCACGCGCCTTGGAGCCCTCGCTGGGCCCGACGATGCTCCGGGACTCCATGAGGTCCATCAACCGCCCGGCCTTGGCAAAGCCGACGCGCAGCTTGCGCTGGAGCATCGACGTCGACCCGAACTGGGTGGAGACCACCAGCTCGGCCGCCTGGCACAGCAGGTCGAGGTCGTCGCCGATGTCCTCGTCGATCTCCTTCTTCTGCTTGGCGCCCACCGTGACGTCGTCCCGGAAGACGGGCGCCATCTGGTCCTTGCAGTGCTGGACGACGACCGCGACCTCCGCCTCGGTCACGAACGCACCCTGCATACGGGTCGGCTTGTTCGCGCCCATCGGCAGGAACAGGCCGTCGCCCTTGCCGATCAGCTTCTCGGCGCCCGGCTGGTCGAGGATGACCCGGGAGTCGGCGAGCGAGGAGGTGGCGAAGGCCAGCCGGGAGGGCACGTTGGCCTTGATCAGACCGGTGACCACGTCGACCGACGGGCGCTGGGTGGCGAGCACCAGGTGGATGCCGGCCGCGCGCGCGAGCTGCGTGATGCGCACGATCGCGTCCTCGACGTCCCGCGGGGCGACCATCATCAGGTCGGCCAGCTCGTCCACGATCACCAACAGATACGGGTACGGCTGCAGCTCCCGCTCGCTGCCCTCGGGCAGCTTCACCTTGCCCTCGCGGATGGCCTGGTTGAAGTCGTCGATGTGCCGGAAACCGAACGCGGCCAGGTCGTCGTAGCGCAGGTCCATCTCGCGGACGACCCACTGCAGCGCCTCGGCGGCCCGCTTGGGATTGGTGATGATCGGCGTGATCAGGTGCGGAATGCCCTCGTAGGCGGTCAGTTCGACGCGCTTGGGGTCGACGAGGATCATCCGGACGTCCTCCGGGGTCGCCCGCATCATGACCGAGGTGATCAGGCAGTTGATGCACGAGGACTTGCCCGAACCGGTCGCACCGGCGACGAGCATGTGCGGCATCTTCGCCAGCGAGTGCATCACGTACCCGCCCTCGACGTCCTTGCCGAAGGCGACCAGCATCGGGTCGTCGTCCTCGGCGGACTCCGCGAGGCGCAGCACGTCGCCGAGGTTGACCATCTCCCGGTCGGTGTTGGGGATCTCGATGCCGACCGCGGACTTGCCCGGGATGGGGCTGATGATCCGCACGTCCGGGCTGGCCACCGCGTACGCGATGTTCTTCGTCAGCGCGGTGATCCGCTCCACCTTCACCGCGGGGCCGAGCTGGACCTCGTAGCGGGTGACGGTCGGGCCCCGGGTGAAGCCGGTGACGTCGGCGTCCACCTTGAACTCGGAGAAGACGTTGCGCAGGGAGTCGACGATCGCGTCGTTGGCCGCGCTGCGCGCCTTCCCCGGGCCCCCGCGCGTGAGGAGGTCCAGCGACGGCAGCGCGTAGGTGATGTCCCCGGAGAGCTGGAGCTGCTCCGCGCGCGCGGGCAGGTCCCGGGGCTCGTCGGGCGCCGACTTCGTGAAGTCGGGGACGTTCTTCGTGAGGTCGGGGACGCTCTCGACCTTCAGTCTCTCCTGCTTGTAGTCCTGCTTGGGGCGAACGGCCGGCGCCGGCTCCGGCGAAGGTGAGGGGACCGGTGTGGTCTCCTCGCGGTCGCCCACGCTGACGCCCTGGGTGAGATCGGCGACAAGCGGGGACGGCGGCATGCCGTGCAGAACGGCACCGTCGAGCGCGGCCGCAGCGGCCGCCGCAACGTCCACCGCGTCCATCTGGCGCTGCAGATCGGGCTGCGGCACCGCGGAGCGCCTGGGGCGGCCGCGGCGCTGCGAGAGGGCCTCCTCCTCGGCGCTCTCCGGATCGTGCGCCCGGGCGGCGCCCCGGCGCCTGCGGGGGCGCTCGGGCAGCGCCTCGCGCCACTGTTCGTCGTACCGCGCGTCGTCCTCGGAGGGCTCGTACTCCTCGGGGTCGGGGAGCAGGCCCAGGCGCACGCCGAGCGCGCGCAGCCGCTGCGGGACGGCGTTGACCGGGGTGGCGGTCACCACGAGCAGGCCGAAGAGCGTCAGCAGCACCAGCAGCGGTACGGCGAGCACGTCGCTCATGGAGTACGTCAGCGGGGTCGCCGCCGCCCAGCCGATGAGGCCTCCGGCGTCCCTTATGGCCTGCATGCCGTCGCTGCGGGCGGGCGAGCCGCAGGCGATGTGGACCTGGCCGAGCACGCCGATGACGAGCGCGGACAGTCCGATCACGATCCGGCCGTTGGCCTCCGGCTTCTCCGGGTGCCGGACGAACCGTACGCCGATCAGCGCGAGCAGTATCGGCACCAGCAGGTCGAGCCGGCCGAAGGCGCCGGTGACGAGGATCTCCACCAGGTCGCCCACGGGTCCGCGCAGATCGGCCCACGTACCGGCGGCGACGATCAGCGCGATACCGAACAGCAACAGCGCGATGCCGTCCTTGCGGTGGGCCGGGTCGAGGTTCTTCGCACCGTGCCCTATGCCCCGGAAGACGGCGCCGACGGTGTGCGCGAGGCCGAGCCAGAGGGCGCGCACGAGCCGGTACACGCCCCCGGTGGGGCTGGGTGCCGGCTTGGGCGGCGCGGCCTTCTTGGCCGGGGCCTTCTTGGCGGGCGCCTTCTTGGCCGGGGCCTTCTTCGCGGCGGCCTTCCTCGCCGGAGCCTTCGAGGGAGCAGCCGCCTTCTTGGCGGGCTGCTTCTTGGCTGCGGAAGGACGTGAGGCCATGGGTGTGAGGTTACCGGGGGAGACGACAGCGGACACGTGTGCCCAGTGCTTCACCCGTTCGTGTCGCCCCGGCCGAGGCGTGAAACTGACGCACACTCATGGGCAACTGCGCTCCCCGCGGACGTCAGTTCTGCGTCGGCACCGAGGGGCTCCCGCTGCCCGTGCCCGGCTCCAGGGCGTCGAGTGCACGGCGCAACCCCGTGAGTTTGCGTTCGAGGTGGGCGGCCGTGGCCACCGCGGCCGCGTCCGCGGACTCGTCGTCCAGCTGCTTGGACAGCGCCTCGGCCTGCTCCTCGACGGCCGCGAGACGCGCGGACAGCTCGGCCAGCAGCCCCGCGGACTCCTTACCCGTGACCGCGCCGGCCTTGCCGCCGCCCTCCAACTGGAGCCGCAGCAGCGCCGCCTGCTCCCGCAGCTGGCAGTTCTTCATGTACAGCTCGACGAAGACGGACACCTTCGCGCGCAGCACCCACGGGTCGAACGGCTTGGAGATGTAGTCGACCGCGCCCGCCGCATAGCCCCGGAAGGTGTGGTGGGGGCCGTGGTTGATCGCGGTGAGGAAGATGATCGGGATGTCCCGGGTCCGCTCACGCCGCTTGATGTGCGCGGCGGTCTCGAATCCGTCCATGCCCGGCATCTGGACATCCAGCAGGATGACCGCGAAATCGTCCGTGAGCAGTGCCTTGAGCGCTTCCTCCCCGGACGATGCCCGCACCAGCGTCTGATCGAGCGCAGAGAGGATGGCCTCCAGCGCCAGCAGATTCTCCGGCCGGTCATCGACCAGGAGGATCTTGGCCTTCTGCACCATGGCCCGCCCTCCTCGCCCCGGCGGTACACCGGGCGCCGCCCCAGGGGACGACTCCCTTTCGCCGCCCGTCCTTGTGCCGGTCATCGTAGCCGCACCCCGCCCGTCGACACACCCTGTCACCGCGATGTCACTGTGCACGCAAAAGAAACGCCGTGGGAGTGCGGAAGGTTCCCGGAATCCGGGATTCCCACACATCGCCGGCCCCTTCGGACGGACAACTCCCCGTGCACACCCGGGGTTCCCGCCACGTTCACATCCGCGCCGGTCACGCGGTCACTCCGCGCGCATCCACTGCCGCATGACGGCCAGCAGATGGTCGGGATCGACCGGCTTCGTCACGTAGTCGGAGGCACCCGACTCGATCGCCTTCTCCCGGTCGCCCTTCATCGCCTTCGCGGTCAGCGCGATGATCGGCAGCCCGGCGAACTGCGGCATCCTGCGGATCGCCGTCGTCGTCGCATACCCGTCCATCTCAGGCATCATGATGTCCATCAGCACGACCGCCACGTCGTCGTGCTGCTCCAGCACCTCGATGCCCTCACGGCCGTTCTCCGCGTACAGCACCGACAGCCCGTGCTGCTCCAGGACGCTGGTGAGCGCGAACACGTTGCGGATGTCGTCGTCGACGATCAGCACCTTCTCACCGGCGAACCGCACCACGCGGGCCGGCTCCGGCGCGCCCTCCTGCTCCGCGAGCATCGTCCACTCCTCGGCCTGCGGAAAGCTCCGGCGCCGGCGCCTGAAGAGCGCCGCGGCACCGTTCTGCGTCTCCTGGTACGACTTCACCTCGGCCGGCGTCTCGATCTCCACGGCGGACAGCTCCGAGGACCGCCCGGCCTCGGAGGCGAGCAGCTCGCCGGCCTCCAACGCGGGCACGGACGGCTGGTAGCCCTGCGGCGGGAGTTCGCTCGGGTGCACCGGCAGGTACAGCGTGAACGTCGAGCCGCGGCCCGGTTCGCTCTGCGCGTGGATCTCACCGCCGAGCAGCTGCGCGATCTCCCGCGAGATCGACAGGCCGAGGCCGGTGCCGCCGTACTTTCGGCTCGTCGTGCCGTCCGCCTGCTTGAACGCCTCGAAGATCACCCGCATCTTGCCGGCCGCGATGCCGATGCCGGTGTCCGTCACCGAGAACGCGATCAGCGGGGCGTCCGGGTCGGTCAGCGAACCGGACTCCAGCAACTGCTCCCGGATCGACTGCGGCACCCCCATGCCGGCCGGCCGGATCACCAGCTCCACCGAACCGGAATCGGTGAACTTCACCGCGTTGGACAGCAGGTTGCGCAGGACCTGGAGCAGCCGCTGCTCGTCGGTGTGCAGGGTCGCGGGCAGCTCCGGCGAGACCCGCACCGACAGGTCCAGGCCCTTCTCCGCGGTCAGCGGCCGGAAGGTGGCCTCCACGTAGTCCACGAGCTGGACGAGTGCGATGCGCGTCGGGGAGACGTCCATCTTGCCCGCCTCGACCTTCGACAGGTCGAGGATGTCGTTGATCAGCTGGAGCAGGTCGGAACCCGCACCGTGGATGGTCTCGGCGAACTCGACCTGCTTCGGGGAGAGATTGCCCTCCGCGTTGTCGGCGAGCAGCTTGGCCAGGATGAGCAGCGAGTTGAGCGGTGTGCGCAACTCGTGGGACATGTTGGCGAGGAACTCGCTCTTGTAGCGCATCGACACCGCGAGCTGCTCGGCGCGCTCCTCCAGGACCTGCCGGGCCTCCTCGATCTCGGTGTTCTTCACCTCGATGTCCCGGTTCTGCCGGGCCAGCAGCTCGGCCTTCTCCTCCAGTTCGGCGTTGGAGGCCTGCAGCGCCTTCTGCCGGTTCTCCAACTCGGCCGACCGCTCCCGGAGCTGCTCGGTCAGCTCCTGCGACTGCTTCAGCAGCAGCTCGGTCTTGGTGTTCACCGAGATGGTGTTGACGCTGGTCGCGATCATCTCGGCGATCTGGTTGAGGAAGTCCTTCTGGATCTGCGTGAACGGCGTGAACGACGCCAGCTCGATCACACCCAGCACCTTGCCCTCGAAGAGGACCGGCAGCACGATCACCTGCGCGGGCGGGGCCTCCCCGAGCCCGGAGGAGATCTTCAGATAGCCGCTCGGCGCGTTCTCCACCAGGATCGTGCGCCTCTCCTGGGCCGCCGTGCCGATCAACGCCTCTCCGGGCCGGAACGACGTCGGCATGGAGCCCATCGAGTAGCCGTACGAGCCGAGCATGCGCAGCTCGTACTTGTCCTCCGCGTCGCCGCTGAGCTCCTGGCCCTCCATGAGGGGCATCGCCACGAAGAACGCGCCGTGCTGCGCGGACACCACCGGCGTCAGCTCACTCATGATCAGCGAGGCGACGTCCTCCAGGTCCCGGCGGCCCTGCATCAGCGCGGAGATACGGGCGAGGTTGCCCTTCAGCCAGTCCTGCTCCTCGTTGGCGATCGTGGTGTCACGCAGGTTGGCGATCATCTTGTTGATGTAGTCCTGCAGCTCCTGGATCTCGCCGGACGCGTCCACGTCGATCTTCAGATTCAGGTCGCCACGGGTCACCGCGGTCGCCACGCGCGCGATGGCACGCACCTGCCGGGTCAGGTTCCCGGCCATCTCGTTCACCGACTCGGTCAGGTCCCGCCAGGTGCCGTCGACGTCACGCACGCGTGCCTGTCCGCCGAGCTGTCCCTCGGTGCCCACCTCACGGGCGACCCGGGTGACCTCCTCGGCGAAGCTGGACAGCTGGTCCACCATCGTGTTGATCGTCGTCTTGAGTTCGAGGATCTCGCCGCGGGCGTCGATGTCGATCTTCTTCGTCAGGTCACCCTTGGCGATGGCCGTGGTCACCATGGCGATGTTGCGCACCTGACCGGTCAGGTTGGACGCCATCTGGTTCACGGACTCGGTGAGGTCCTTCCACGTACCCGCCACACCCGGTACGTGCGCCTGGCCGCCCAGGATGCCGTCCGTGCCCACCTCACGGGCCACCTTGGTGACCTGGTCGGCGAACGAACTCAGCGTCTTCACCATGGTGTTGATGGTGTCGGCGAGCTGCGCGACCTCGCCGCTCGCCTCGATGGTCACCTGACGCGTCAGGTCGCCGTTGGCGACGGCCGCGGCCACCTGGGAGATGTTCCGCACCTGCATGGTCAGGTTGTTGGCCATCAGGTTGACGTTGTTGCTGAGGTCCTTCCAGATGCCCGTGACACCCGGTACGTGCGCCTGGCCGCCCAGGATGCCCTCGGTGCCCACCTCACGGGCCACCCGGGTCACCTGCTCGGCGAAGCTGGACAGCTGGTCGACCATCGTGTTGACCGTCGTGACCAGCTCGAGGATCTCGCCCTTCGCGTCAACGGTGATCTTCTTGGACAGGTCGCCCTTGGCGACCGCGGTGGTGACCTCGGCGATGTTGCGCACCTGGATGGTCAGGTTGTTCGCCATGAAGTTCACGGACTGCGTGAGGTCCTTCCAGGTGCCGGAGACGCCCTGGACCTCGGCCTGGCCGCCGAGCATGCCCTCCGTGCCCACCTCACGGGCCACGCGCGTGACCTCCTGGGCGAACGACGACAGCTGGTCGACCATCGTGTTCAGGGTGTTCTTCAGCTCCAGGATCTCCCCGCGCGCGTCCACGGTGATCTTCTGGGAGAGGTCACCGCGGGCCACGGCGGTGGCCACCTGGGCGATGTTGCGCACCTGGGCGGTCAGGTTGCCGGCCATGCCGTTCACGGAGTCGGTGAGGTCCCGCCACACACCGGCCACGCCCGGCACCTGCGCCTGACCACCGAGCCGGCCCTCGGTACCCACGTCCCGCGCGACCCGGGTCACCTGGTCGGCGAAGGCGGAGAGCTGGTCGACCATCGTGTTGATGGTGTTCTTCAGCTCCAGGATCTCGCCGCGCGCGTCGACGTCGATCTTCTGGGAGAGGTCACCGTTGGCCACCGCCGTCGTCACCTGGGCGATGTTGCGCACCTGCGAAGTGAGGTTGCCGGCCATGAAGTTGACGGAGTCCGTCAACTCCTTCCAGGTGCCCGAGACACCGTCCACCCGGGCCTGACCGCCCAGGCGGCCCTCCGTACCCACGTCCCGGGCCATCCGCGTGACCTGGTCGGCGAAGCTCGACAGCTGGTCCACCATCGTGTTCACGGTGTTCTTCAGCTGGAGCATCTCGCCGGAGACGTCCACGGTGACCTTCTGCGAGAGGTCACCGTTGGCCACCGCCGTCGTCACCTGGGCGATGTTGCGCACCTGGCCGGTCAGGTTGCGGAACGCGGTGTTGACGGAGTCCGTCAGATCCTTCCAGGTGCCCGCGGCGCCCGGCACCTGCGCCTGACCACCGAGTTCACCCTCGACACCGATCTCGCGCGCCACCCGCGTGACCTCGGCGCCGAACGCCGACAGCTGGTCGACCATGCCGTTGACGGTGTTCTTCAGCTCCAGCATCTCGCCGGCCACGTCGACGGTGACCTTCTGCGACAGATCACCGCTGGCCACGGCGGTCGTCACCGCCGCGATGTCCCGCACCTGCGTGGTCAGGTTCCGGAACACCGTGTTGACGGAGTCCGTCAGGTCCTTCCAGGTACCGGCCGCGCCCGGCACGTTGGCCTGACCACCGAGCCGCCCCTCCCCGCCGACCTCGTTGGCCACGCGTGTGACCTCGTCCGCGAAGATCCGTAGCGTCTCGGTCATCTGGTTGATCGTCTCGGCCAGCTGCGCGACCTCGCCACGCGCCGGAACCGTCACCTTCTGCGACAGGTCACCGTTGGCGACCGCGGTCGTCACCTGGGAGATCCCGCGCACCTGTGCGGTCAGGTTGCCCGCCATCGTGTTGACGGAGTCGGTCAGCTCCTTCCACACGCCGGCCACCCCGGGCACCTGCGCCTGGCCGCCCAGGATGCCCTCGGTGCCCACCTCACGGGCCACCCGGGTCACCTCGGAGGAGAAGGAGGACAGCTGCTCCACCATCGTGTTGACGGTGTTCTTCAGCTCCAGCATCTCGCCGGCGACATGGACGGTGACCTTGCGGGACAGATCACCCCGGGCAACCGCCGTCGTCACCAGGGCGATGTCGCGCACCTGCGCGGTCAGCCGGTTCGCCATCGTGTTGACGGATTCCGTCAGATCCTTCCACGAACCGGACATACCGCGCACGCGGGCCTGGCCGCCGAGCTTGCCCTCGGTGCCGACCTCACTGGCCACGCGCGTGACCTCGTCGGTGAACGTCGAGAGCTGGTCGACCAGATTGTTGACGGTACGGCCGACTTTCAGGAACTCGCCCCGCAGCGGATGCCCGGTCCCGTCGGGTGCCTGGGTGCGCAGGTCCATGCGCGGCGAGAGATCGCCCTCGGCGACCGCCGTCAGCACCCGGCTGACCTCCGAGACGGGCCAGACAAGATCGTCGACCAGCGCGTTGGAGTGGTCGATGGCGGTCGCCCAGGAGCCCTCGCAGGCGCCCGTCTCCAGCCGCTCCGTGAGTTTTCCCTCACGCCCCACCATGCGCCGCACCCGGGACAGCTCACCGGTGAGATGCAGGTTCCGGTCGGCCACCTCATTGAAGACCGCCGCGATCTCCGACATCACGCCGTCCCCGGACACCGTGAGCCGCTTGCGGAAGTTGCCGTCGCGCATCGACACGAGGGCCACCAGCAGCCGGTTCAGGGCAGCCGTGTCCACTTCGGTGGTACCGCCGTTCCTGCCCACAGACGGTCCGCCTTTCGCGCGCGCCTTCGTGCCCCGCGTCGCTGCGCCAGACTCCACTGTGTCCCTCCCGAAGGGGTAGACCGTTACTGCCGTGCTTGGCCGCGTCGGCCCGGCCCGCCGATCCTCCGGCTTACCGGTTACTTCCGCGTACTCGTTACTGCTCGGTATTTGTGCCAGACGAGATCCGGCCACACCAGGGGCTGCTGCCCGCCCTCCGCAAAACACACGCAGCATGACCGGACCTTCATCAGAAGCTTGCCCAGTGTTTCACCCCGGCCGAACCAGGCCATAACAGTTCGGCAGCTTCGCACATCGTCCGCACACCCCTGGGGCGTAAACACCGGCGACCGGCATCCGCTCGGACCGCGAAGGTAAGTAACCTTGCATCCGGCTGTCCAGCCGCACCGGTCCGACCGGCCTGGGCGGTGGCACGAGAACGAGCGGGCATCGGAGGGGCGGCCGCAGACCATGACCACCGGACTGATCCCCGGGGGACATCCCCCGGAGCCACGGCCGACGGGTGAGCGCATGCCGCAGCAGCGGCGCGAGCCGGTCGGCCATGCAGCCCTGCCCGTCGACAACCGGCCGAGGAGTTCTGTGATCACCGCGCGCGCGGCCGCCAGCTTCGAGCCCGTCGGGCGATCGGTCGCGACCGCCCGGTCCTTCGTCCGCGACACCCTCCAGGGCTGGGGCTTCGCCGACATCGTCGACGACGCGGTGGTTCTCACCAGCGAGCTGGTGACCAACGCGGTCGTGCACGCCGGGACGCACGCGGACGTGCTGTGCCTGCGCACCGAGGACGGCGTGCGCATCGAGGTCGCGGACCGCTACCCGGAGCGCGAGGTCCCGCTCCAGGGCTCCCCGGCCGCCATGGGCAGCCCCGACCGCGAGGGCGGCCGCGGCCTCCAGCTGTGCGCGGCCCTGGCCGCCCGCTGGGGCGTGGACTACACACCCACGCACAAGAACGTCTGGTTCCACATCGACCCGCCCGAGCGCCCGGTGGGCACGCGCGCCGCCGGCCCCTCCCTGCCCGCCGACCTCCTCCCGCTGGCCGACGGCCGGGTGCGCGTCGCCGTCCTCCAGATCGACCGGAAGGGATCCATCAGCGCCTGGAACGAGGACGCGGAGGAACTGTTCGGCTACCCGTCGAACGAGGCCATCGGCAAACCCCTCACGGACCTCGCCGCCTGGCCGCACACCCCCGGCACCGGCACCGGTATCGCCGAGGCCCTTCAATTGTCGCGCTGGGAGGGCAGTTACGGCGTCCGCGGCGCCGACGGCCGGGTGGCCCCGGTGTACGCCTCCCACCTCAGGGTCCGCGACACCGGCGGCGAACCCTCCACGGTCTGCCTCCTGGTACGGGACCACGAACGTGCCGTCCTGCAGACGCCGATGCGCGTTCCCGCCTCCGACCAGACGGCAGGCTCCGACGGCCAGAACACCGACCCCTTCGAGGTGTTCATCGGCTCCCCCGCCCCCGACGACCTGGACGGCCTGCTCCAGCGCACGGTGGAACGGGCCCGCGACATGCTCGACGGCGACTCCGCGTTCCTCCTCCTCGCGACCGACGACGAGACGGAGCTGGAGGTACGCGCCTCCACCGGCCTGCCCTCCGCCCGCCAGCGCTTCGCCCGCGTCCCCGTCGAGGCGGGTCCCGGCCGCTACGGCTCCGCGCGCATGCCGGCCGTCCACGACGACCTCACCGCCGTACCCGGGGCCGTACCGCTGCTGTCCGGCACCGGCATGCGTTCGGTCGTCACGGTCCCACTGAAGGTCGAGGGCCGCCTCACCGGCTCCCTCGGTGTGGCGGCCGAGGCACCAGGCCGGTACTCCAACGAGGAGGCCCTGCGCCTGCAGTTCGCCGCCGACCGCATCGCGCTGGCCGTGGAGTCGGCCCGCCTTGGCGAGCTGGAGCGGCTGCGCCGTGGCTCCCTGAGCTTCCTGGTCGAGGCCTCCGACCTCCTCGCCGGCACCCTGGACCGCGACCAGACGCTGGCCCTGATGGCCCAGATGACCGTCCCGACACTGGCCACCTGGTGCGCCGTCTACACCATCGCCGACCAGGCCTCCGAGCCGTACCTGTCGTACGTCCTGCACGAGGACGAGGAACTCATCGACGGCATCAAGTCGTTGCTCTCGAAGATGCCTCCGCCCGATCCGGTACCGACGCCCGGTGCCCGCGTCTGGACCGCCCCCGGCGAGGTCGCGCACCAGGCGGCCCTGCGCTCCTCGATGCGCAGTCTCGGCCTGGCCGGCGGCCCCACCAACCAGGTCTCCCCGGGCATCGGCACGACGCTCGCGACGGCCTCCGCGGTCGGCGGCGAGACAGTGGTGCTGCCCCTGGTCGCCCGCAACCGCGTGATCGGCATGCTGACCCTCGGCAAGCCCACGGACGAGCACTTCCGGCAGGAGATCCTCGAACTGGCCGAGGACCTGAGCCGCCGGGCCGCGCTCGCCCTGGACAACGCCCGCCTGTACTCGGAACGCACGGCCATCAGCCAGTCCCTCCAGCGCAGCCTCCTCCCACCGGGCCTGCCGAACATCGACGGCGTCGAGGTCGAGGTCATCTACCGCGCGGCCGGCGAGGGCAACGAGGTCGGCGGCGACTTCTACGACCTCTTCCCGATCGGCAACGGCGCCTACGGATTCGCCATCGGCGACGTCTGCGGTACGGGCCCGAACGCGGCAGCGGTGACGGGCCTGGCCCGGCACGCGCTGCGCCTGCTGGCCCGCGAGGGACTCTCCGGCCCGGCGGTCCTTGAGCGCCTGAACTCCGCAATCCTCGACGAGGGCGACCGCAGCCGCTTCCTGACCCTGCTGTACGGCGAGTTGCGGCCGCAGCCGGACGGCAGCGCCGAGCTGAAGGTCGTCTGCGCCGGCCACCCGCTGCCGCTGCGCCTGCGCCAGGACGGCACGGTGGTGACGGCGGCCGAACCCCAGCCGCTGCTCGGCGTCATCGAGGACCTCGAACTGTACGAGGAGACGGTCACCCTCGACCCCGGAGACGTCCTCCTCTGCGTCACGGACGGCGTCACCGAACGCCGCGAGGGCACCCGCATGCTCGGCGACGACGGTCTCACCGACGTCCTGACCACGTGCACGGGCCTCACGGCGGGCGCGGTCGCGGCACGCATCATGCGGGCGGTCGAGCGCTTCGCGTCGGACGCCCCGTCCGACGACATGGCGATTCTGGCGATGCGGGTCCCGGGACTTCAGAACGACTGAGGCTCCCGGGCCCGCCCGGGCACACGAAGAAGGCCCCGCCCTGATGGGCGAGGCCTTTTTTCGGAGCCCCCAAACGGAATCGAACCGTTGACCTTCTCCTTACCATGGAGACGCTCTACCGACTGAGCTATAGGGGCCTTGTCGCTTTCGAGGTTTCCCTCGCGGCAACAAGAAGATCGTACCCTGAACAGGCCCGGGTTCCCAAATTCGTTCGGCGCGTGATCAGAAGGCGGGCTGCAGCAGCCCACCGAGGGCATTGCAGGCCGACACGATCCGCTGCATCTCCCGCTTGGTCAGCAAGGCGTCCACGGGCAGCGCCAGCGTCTCGTCGGCGGCTCGCTCGGTCTCGGGCAGCGCGACGGTGCGCCGGAATTCGGGCAGCCGGTGCACAGGCGTCTTCACGGGGACGCGGCACTCAACTCCCTTGGCCCGCAGGGCCAGCGCGAAGGCGTCACGGTCCGGCCGGCCATTGCCGGGCACCCGCACGACGTACTGCTGGTAGGTGTGCCCGTCGCCGCCGTCCGGAGTGCTCACGCCCTTCAACTTGGCGTCGAGATAGGCGGCCCGTTCCCTGCGCTGCGCCATCTCGTCGTACGGCGCCTCGGACTCGCCCTGTTCGAGCACGAGCAGCCCGTGCCGCTGCCCGACCTCGTGCAACCGGGTGATGTCGGCGCGCCGCCCGAAGCGGTGGACGACAACGACGGCAGCTGTATGGGGAGTTATGGCCGCTTCCACAGCGGACGCGTCGAGGCAGTAGGTGACCGGATCTATGTCGGCGAACACCGGGAGCGCACCCGCAAGGGTCACGGCCTCGGCCACTTCGACGTTACCGAAGGCCGGTACGACGACCTCGTCACCGACTCCGACACCGGCAGCCCTGAGCATTGCAGCAGTACCCATGTGCTGGATGCTGGGCGCGCAACGTGAACGACACGTTAAGCAAACCAAAAAAAGGTCGGACCCTGAACCGAAGTTCAGGGTCCGACCTTTTCAAATTTTGTTCGGCGGCGTCCTACTCTCCCACAGGGTCCCCCCTGCAGTACCATCGGCGCGGGGTCGATCC
>NZ_JBEXYL010000057.1:0-62293 GCF_040630895.1 Streptomyces sp. NPDC005728 | reverse complement strand
CCGACCGCTTCTGGATCGTGCGGACCGGCACCGTCGCCCTCGACCTGCATGTGCCGGGCCGTCGTCCCGCCGTCGTCGAATCGCTCGGGCACGACGAACTGGTCGGCTGGTCCTGGCACTTCGAGCCCCAGCTCTGGCACCTGGGCGCCGAGGCGATGAGCCCGGTGCGGGCCTGGGAGTTCGACGCCGAGGCGGTCCGGGCCATGTGTGCCGATGATCCCGAGTTCGGCCGGGCGATCGCGGTCTGGGTGGGGCGCGTGGTGGCCCAGCGGCTCCACGTCTCCCGGATCCGGCTGCTCGACCTCTACGCGCCCTACGGCAGTGGTGGGCTCACATGACCGCCCGGCCTCGTGAGGAGGACAGCATGCATCACAGCGGCCCGCACCGGGTGGGCGACGTGATGACGCGTGCCGCCGTCGCGGTGGGCCGCAAGGCTCCGTTCAAGGACGTCGTCGAGCGCATGGACCAGTGGCAGGTCAGTGCCCTGCCCGTGCTGGAGGGCGACGGCCGCGTGATCGGGGTCGTCTCCGAGGCAGATCTGCTGCCCAAGGAAGAGTTCCGGGACAGCGATCCGGACCGGTTCACCCAGGCGCTTCGGCTGTCCGACCTGGCCAAGGCCGGGGCGGTGAGCGCGGAGGAGCTGATGAGCACTCCCGCCGTCACCGTCCACGCGGACGCCACGCTCGCGGAGGCCGCACGCATCATGGTCATACGCCACGTGAAGCGGCTCCCTGTGGTGAGCACTGAGGGTGTCCTGGAAGGCGTCGTCAGCCGAGGTGACCTGCTCAAGGTGTTCCTCCGCTCCGACAACGACCTCGCCGACGAGATCCGGCGCGATGTCGTCGACCCCCTCTTCCCGGCCCCGGACGAGCCGGTGCACATCAGGGTCACCGAGGGTGTTGCGACGCTGACCGGACGCGTTACGGACGCATCCCGGATTCCGCTCGCCGCCCGGCTCGTGCGGGGCGTGGAGGGCGTGGTGGGTGTGGACTGCCGGATCACCGCGGTCGATGGGTAGTGCTCGTCAGATGGGTAGTGCTCCTGGCCGAGAGAAGGAATGCGAGAAGACAACTGCCTCGGCATTCGCACGTAGTTGGCAGACAGCCTGCTGTACGGACGGGCTCGGCGTTCAGCCCCTGCCCCCGCTCGGGTTCCCCCACCGGGGTCCGACCTGCTTCCACTCCCGGTCCCATTCGGCCAGTCGCCGCCGGGTGAGCCGGGTGCGGACCGCCCATCCTGCGGCCCAGACCGCGGCACCGATCGAAGGGGCCACGAGGGCTCCGGTCAGGGCCGCCTGCAGAGTTGCCGCAGATCCCGTGACGGGTGCGGACACCACTCGGCCGGAGTGATCCGTCCACACTGCCGAGTCGGTGGACCGGGCCGCCGCCACGCCCGCGAAGGTCCCGCCGAAGAGGACGCAGATCCAGGTGGCGAGCACGATCCAGGCCTCGACGACATCGCTGTGCCGCCGCAGCGGATTACGCCGCCGGCGCCACAGCCACAGGGGTTTCACCGTCCGGGGAGGTGTCCATGTCGTGATCGCCACCTCCTCTCACAGACAACCGGCCCTCGTCAGGCGGGGGCGGCCCGCTGTGAATCCGGCACGTCGGACTCGAGGTCCGGAGGGCGGGCCGGACCGGTCAGCGCGCACTGCACGTCCACCACGCCCTCCACGGCCCGTGCCAGGTGGGTGACGAGCGGGACGAGCGCGGTGTCGTGCACCAGGCCCGAGAGCGTCACGACACCGTCGCGCACCTCGATCCGAAGCTCCTCCGCATGTGTGCCGAAGAGCCGTTGGACGACCTCGCGCCGGACCTCCTCGGCGATGTCAGCGTCGTCCCTCAGGAACACCTTCAGGAGGTCGGTGCGGCTGACTATGCCCTTGAGGGCGCCGTCGTGCCCGACGACCGGCAGCCGCTTGACCCCGTGGCGTGCCATGACGCGCGCGGCGCGGGCGAGGCTGGCATCAGGTGTCACGGTGATGGCCGGGGCGGTCATCAGCTCACCGGCGGTCACCGCGTCCGCCTTGTGTACGTCGGTGGGATGCTGCACCAGCCCGTACCGGTCGAGATCCCCTCGGCGGTACTCCTCCTTGGGCAGCAGGTCCGCCTCGGAGACGACACCGACCACGTGTCCGGCGTCGTCCAGCACGGGGAGGGCGCTGACCCGCCAGTCCCGCATGGTCTTCACGATGTCCTTGAAGGCAGCGCCCGTACGCAGGGCGACGACCCTGCTGGTCATCACGTCGCTCACGACAGTCGGAGTGCCGTCCATGGCGTCCTCCAAAAGGCTCGGATGCCGTCCTACGACACCTTCCAGCCTGCGGCCACGGCAGCGATCCCGGCATGGGCCGAGTGGCCCGTCCCGGCCCCTGTGGCAGGGCCGACCGGGTCGGAACGCATCTCCGGCCCGCCCGGTGCTGTGCCCGGGCCCGTCTCGTAGGGGACGGTCCTGGTGCGCGCAGAAGTGCTGCATCCGACGACGGTGAGGCAGCCACTGCCGAGCGGGCAGCGGGACCCGCCAGGCCGGCAGCGTGCCGCCGCCGGGGCTGCTCACCTCGAGCCGACCGCCGAGCTGCTCCGCTTTCCTCGGCGAGCGGCGCACGCTGGTCGAAGGGACGATCCTGGCCCGCGCTGACGCCGGGCGAGCAAAGGCGCTCGCGGCCCTTCTCCCCCTCCAGCGGCAGGACTTCGTAGGCCATCCTTGAGGCGATGGACGGGCTGCCGGTCACCGTCCGGCTGCTGGACCCACCCCTCACGAGGTCCTGCCCGACCGTACAGGGCTTGCCCTGCGCATCGCCGCCGCCGAGGCCGCAGGCGGCCAGCCGGACCCGCACGACGTGGAGTTGCTCGCCGCGGTGGACCGGATGCGGTGGTCTCCAGCGCCTCGGCCAGCCTCATCAGCGCGCTCGTACCCGGCGCTGCTCCAGGATGTTCCTCCAGGTACCTGAGGTAGGTGACCGCCATCCCGGCGCGGGCCGCCGCCTGTCGCCGGGTCAGGCCGAGGTTCACCCTCCGGGCCGCGAGCCGACGGCCCAGGTCGCCCAGTGGCGCCTCTGCGGCTGCCTCCACGGGTCCATCCACCGCCACCCGCACCTTCGTCTGCTCGGTCATGATCGATCCCCGTCCTCACGTCAGGTCGTCGCGTCAGGTCGTCTGCACGGCAACGTCGTGCCGCTCCCCACCGAGCGCCACCTTGAGCGCACCGGTCTCCCCGGCCCGGGAGAAGACCTCGTAGGCCTCCTCCATCTGCGCCAGCGGGAAAGTGTGGGTGATCAGTTGCCCGGTCGGCAGCCGCCCGGAGGCGGCCATCCGCAGCAGGGTGGGCGTGGAGGAGGTGTCGACCAGACCGGTCGTGATCGTCACATTCCTGATCCACAGGTCTTCGAGGTGCAGCGTGGCCGGCCTGCCGTGCACACCGATGTTGGCCACGTGCCCGCCCGGGCGGACCATGCGGGTGCACAGCTCGAAGCTCTCGGGCACTCCGACGGCCTCGATGACCACGTCCGCGCCCAGCCCGTCGGTCAGGTCGGCGACCAACTGCTCGGGGGTCTCGTGGACGTCCGCCACCGCGTCGGCGCCGAGCCGGTGGGCCGCCTCCAGCCGGGCCGGGGCCAGGTCCACGGCGATGATCCGCTCGGGCGAGAACAGCCGGGCCGTGGCGATCGCCGCGAGTCCGATGGGGCCCACGCCGACGATGGCGACGGTGTCACCGGGGCGTACATGCCCGTTGAGGACACCCACCTCGTAGGAGGTCGGGAAGATGTCCGCGAGCAGGACGGCGTCCTCGCTGCAGAGGGCACCGGGGAGCGGGTGGACGGACAGGTCGGCGTAGGGCACGCGGACGTACTCGGCCTGGGTCCCATCGATGAGGTGGCCTAGGATCCAGCCTCCGCCGCCGCGGCACTGGCCGTAGCTGCCGTCCCGGCAGAACCGGCACCGACCGCATGAAGTGATGCAGGACATCAGCACCCGGTCTCCGGGCCGGACCGTACGGACGTCGCTGCCGACCTCGACGATCTCACCGACGGCTTCGTGGCCCAGCACCGTTCCCGGGCGCACCTCGGGCACATCGCCCTTGAGGATGTGCAGGTCCGTCCCGCAGATGGTGACGACGCCGACCTTCACCATCGCGTCGGTGGGCTCCTTGATGGCGGGGTCCGGGACGTCCTGCCAGGAGGCCTGTCCGGGACCGTGGAAGACGAAGCCTTTCATGGCGCTCCTCACCCTCGTCGGTCTGCTGCGGGCTCCCGGTCCCCGCGTCTGCACCGAGGGGCACGGGCCGGGTTCGGACCCCGTGCCGGGATTGCCCCGCACCTTCAGCTTGGGCAGCGAGCGAGCGCCGCGCTTGGGCCGTCCGGCCCTTTGGCACAGGCCCGACAGGCCATCCGGACATCGACCCGCCGCGATGCCCCGGCGTCCCTTGTCCCGGAGCCCGTCGGCCCTTCCGCCCGGCACCGGGGCCAACCGACCCACCCGAGCGACAGTGGCCGGGGCGGAAAGATGTGAGCGGCTTGCGGAGGAGGCACGGCGTTGCATCCTGAGAGCGAACGGCGGAGGAACTGGATCATGGCCGAAGGCTCGGGCAGAGGGAGGTCAGGGAGGTCGTTCCTGATGCCTGGGTTCCGTGCCCTGCTTGCCCGCCGACGGGCCGGGTCCAGGGGCGACCTGATCGCGGGTGTGACGGTCGCTGCCTACCTCGTACCGCAGGTCATGGCCTACGCGGGCGTGGCCGGTCTGCCGCCGGTCGCCGGTCTTTGGGCGATCCTTCCGGCGCTCGGGCTGTATGCGTTGTTCGGCTCCTCACGTCTGCTGTCCGTCGGCCCGGAGTCGACCACGGCCCTGATGACGGCCACCGTGGTCGCTCCGCTTGCCGCCGGCGATCCCGGTCACTACGCCTCACTGGCGGCGGTCCTCGCCATCACGGTCGGACTGCTGTGCCTGGTCGCCCGGGCCCTCCGGCTGGGCTTTCTCGCGGATCTGCTCTCCCGCCCGGTCCTGATCGGCTATCTCGCGGGCGTGGCGCTGATCATGGCGGTGGACCAGTTGCCACGGCTCACGGGGGTGGGGACGGACAGCTCGGAGTTCTTTCCCCAACTGTGGTCGTTCTTCACGCATCTGTCGCAGGTTCACGCCGCGACCCTGGCCCTGTCCGCCACCGCGCTGGCCTTCCTCGTGGCCACGGCCCGCTTCGTCCCCGCGCTGCCCGGGCCCCTGATCGCCGTGGTTCTGGGTACGGCGGCCGTGGTCGCCTTCGACCTCGACGGCCGCTACGGCGTCACGGTGATCGGCCCGGTACCGTCCGGTCTGCCGTCTCTCGCCGTGCCCGACCTGGCCGAGCTACCACGCCTGGTGCTTCCCGCGGTCGGTGTGCTTCTCGTGGCGTACACCGACTTCATCCTCACCGCGCGGGCGTTCGCGGACCCTGGCGACCACGGGAACACACTTGATGCCGACCGTGAGTTCCTGGCCCTGGGCGCGGCCAATCTGGGCGCCGGCGTGCTGCACGGCTTCCCCGTCAGCAGCAGCGCCAGCCGGACCGCGCTCGCCTCGTCCGCGGGTGCCCGCAGCCAGGCGTACTCGCTGGTCGCGGGGGTGGTCGTCCTGGCCGTCCTGCTGTTCCTCAGCCCGCTGCTGACCCGCACCCCCGCTGCTGTCCTCGGCGCGCTCGTCGTCTACGCCGCGGCTCGCATGACCGACCTCGCGGGCTTTCGCCGGCTCGCCTCGTTCCGGCGCCGCGAGCTGCTCCTCGCCCTGGGCTGCCTCGCAGGCGTGCTCGCCCTGAACATCCTCTACGGAGTGCTCGTCGCCGTCGGCCTGTCGGTGGCCGAGTTGCTCACCCGGGTGGCGCGGCCGCACGACGCGATCCAGGGACTGGTGCCCGGGCTCGCGGGCATGCACGACGTCGACGACTACCCGCAGGCGCGCACGGTTCCGGGTCTGCTGGTGTACCGCTACGACTCGCCCCTGTTCTTCGCCAACGCGGAGGACTTCCGGCGCCGGGCCCTGGTTTCGGTCGACGAACAGACCGAGCCGGTCCGCTGGTTCGTCCTGAACACCGAGGCCAACGTGGAGGTCGACATCACGGCCCTGGACGCCGTGGACGGCTTGCGCCGGGAGCTCACGGGCCGCGGCATCGTGTTCGCCCTCGCCCGGGTCAAGCAGGACCTGTTGGACGACCTACAGGCGTACGGCCTCGCAGACTCCGTGGGTGCGGACCGCATCTTCCCGACGCTGCCGACAGCAGTGGCCGCATACCAGGCCTGGTGCCGCGACCAGTGACCTCATGTACCAGGCCAGCGAGAGGCCGAACGGCCCGGCCGGGGGACGAGGAGCCCCTGTCCCGCCCCTTCCGTACCGGCACATGCTGGAAGCGGCAGGACTGCACCGACGACCATACGGAGTGATCATGTACGGCTCCCCGCACATCGTCAGCGATGTCATGACCCACACGGTCGCCGCCGTCGGCCGCTGGGCCTCGTTCAAGGACATAGTGGGCATGATGCAGGACTGGCGGGTCAGCGCCCTGCCCGTGCTCGAGGGCGAGGGCCGGGTCGTCGGCGTGGTCTCCGAGGCCGACCTGCTGCCCACGGAGGAACTCCGGGACAGCCCCGAGAAGGGCTACGCACTGCTGCACCCGGCCGACGTGGCGAAGGTCGGCGCGGTGACCGCGGGGGACCTGATGTCCTCGCCCGCCATCACCGTCCACGCGAACGCCACCCTGGCCGAGGCCGCGCGCATCATGGCCCGCGAGAAGGTCAAGCGGCTGCCCGTGGTCGACGAAACCGGTCTGCTGGAGGGCGTCATCAGCCGCGCAGACCTGCTCAAGGTCTTTCTGCGCGACGACGAGGACATCGCCGAGGAGGTCCGCCGCGAAATCGTGTCGTACCTCTTCCCGCCACCGGCATCCACTATTCACGTGGACGTGCACGACGGTGTCGCCACTCTGACAGGCAGGGTCCGCGACACCTCCCTGGTACCGGTGGCCGCCCGTCTGGTGCGGGCCGTCGAGGGAGTGGTGGACGTCGAGTTCGACCTTGCCCAGGGCGCGGGCACGCGCCCGTCGTGAGTAGCGTCCGGTCCCCGGCCCTTGAGGGGCTGACCACCACGGTGCGCGTCGGCATCGGAGCCCGACTGGCCTGCGGCATCACGTCGCACCCTCGGGGAAGACGGCTCCCGCACCTCGGCGCTCGCGGAACGCACACGGTGAGCCACAGCCCCCGCGCCGCGGGGGCCGCCGGAACCGGCCCGGGGACCAACGGCCTCTGGCGGGTCACTCGTGCCGCGGCCGGCAATGGAATCGGCGGCAGCACTCGTCGGCGCAGGCACAGGGAGGAGGCGAGGGCAATGTCCGCTCCCGCACCAGCGAAGAAGAACGACCAGGCCGTGCCCAGTGCCGGCCCAGAGGCGACCGGTACCTCCATGCGCGCCCACCTCGGCGACGAACTCGTCGTACGCGGCACCACGGCCGGAGTCGTCGCACGAGACGGCGAGATCGTCGGACTCCACCATCCTGACGGCAGCCCGCCCTATGACGTGCGATGGGAGGACAACGGACGGGTGACGCTGTACTTCCCCGGCCCGGACGCCTGCATAAGGCACCTGACGGCTGTACCGCACCCCGCAGGCGCGTCGGCGGGCGCCCGGCCGACCCCCGACGGGTCGGAGACCGGAGGCGGCCATGACCCGGACCACTGACCACCGGCCGATCGTGGTGGATGCCGATCCCGATCCCGCCCACCGGACGGCGCCGGCGTGGGCGGCCGAAGAGGCCACTCGCCGTCGGCTGCCGTTCACCGGTCACACCGGCCCGGTGGAGGCGGTGGCGATCTCACCCGACGGCACCTGGCTCGCCGGCGTGAGCCAGAACGGGGAGATCTGTGTGGGGAACGTCCGCAGCAGACGAATCGCGACACTTGTGCGCACCGATGACTCCTTGACGACATGCAAGTGGGCGAGCCACGACCGGACCTTCGTAGCCGCTGGCACCCGTGGACTGCACCTCTTCGAGCGACGCACCTGACAGCACAACTGAGGAAGGCTGCCGCCGCACGGTATACGGAGCACACCAGGCCGCACTCACTACACAGCCGGCAACGCCTGTTCTCCGACGACCACTACGCCCTCTCCGAGGCCGCGCTCAACAGCCTTCGCCCCCTGCGCTGGCATCCCGCCACCGAATGCCACGACTAAAGACCCATCACTGGCTCTGTACGCGAGAAGGGGCTCTGGCGAGAAGTGGACCAGAGCCAGAAGGGACAGCAGATGTTCACCACATCGGAAGGCAGTCCCGAGGGTCGCAGCGCTCGAATTGTTCACGAACTGCGGCAGCACCGGCTGCCGGCGCTCAATGACGGTACGCGGCTGTGGCGATCTCGATGAAGGATCTGATCAACGGGTTGGCATCACCTTCGTTCCACACCGCCACCACTCGGCTCGGCGTCATGTCGATCAGCGGTACCACGGCCAACTCCGCGGGCAGGTCGTGTCCGAGCGGGGCCAGGCCGACCGTGCCGTTCCACAGCACGGCCTGCAGGCATTCCTGGACGGCGCGCACCACGGGGCCCTCGCGCGGCCTGCCGCCGTTCCAGAACGACTGCCAGACGGGGTCGGTGCCCTGGGGGAACTGGAACCAGCGGCGGTCGTTCAGGTCGGCCAGCCGCAGCCGGTCGCGGCTGGCCAGCGGATCGTCGGCGCGCAGAACCACGCCGACCGGATCGCTCCGCAGCGCACGCACCGTCAGGGCGGTCTCGTCGAAAGGCGCCCGAGTCAGGGCGACGTCGACCAGTCCGGCGCGCAACCCGCACGTCGGGTCGGTCAGATCGGTGTCGCGGATGCGGATGTCGATGCCGGGGTGGCTTCGGCGGTAAGCGGCGGCCAGCCTGGTCACTCCCGGGTCGGTGCCGTCACCCAGGATGCCGACGGTGATGGTCGCGACGCCGGCCGCCGCGCTCACGCGTACACGGACGCGGTCGGCATGGTCGAGCAGGGCCCGCGCCTCGTTGAGCAGCACCGTGCCCACCGGAGTGAGCACGACGCCGGCAGGCGAGCGGGCGAACAGCAGGGCCCCGACATCGGCCTCCAGCTGCTTGACCGCCCGGCTCAGCGGCGGCTGACTCATGTGCAGTCGGGTGGCGGCCCGGCCGAAGTGGAGTTCCTCAGCGACCGCCACGAAGTAGCGCAGGGTACGTAGCTCCACGCTGCAACGATACCCGCAGGGTATCGGCCTGGCGAAAGATGTCTTGGACACTCCCAGGGCCCTGACGGTGGACTCGGAGCATGACCGGAGAAGCAAAGACCAACGCACCGCAGGTCGCCCCCGCCGTATCGGTGGTGGGTCCCGACGACGGCGAGATGATCGTCCTGGGCGCCACGCGCATGCGCGTCCTGGAGGACGGCAGCCACACCGGGCACCGCCTCGCGATCGCCGAGTCCGTCCTCGCTCCGCACACCCAGGGACCGCCGCAGCACCGCCACGCCCAACACGATGAGGGCTTCTACATCCTCTCCGGCACCGTGCGGTTCACCGTCGGGGACGAGGACTACGACGCCACCGTCGGCACGCTCGTGATGGTTCCGCCCGGTACCCCGCACACCTTCGCCAACCTGACCGACCGACCCGCCGTCATGCTCAGCACGTTCACTCCCGACCTGTACGTGCAGTACTTCCGAGACCTCCAGGATGTGCTCGCCGGCGGTCGGCCGCTGACGCCACAGGCCAACATCGACGCGATGAGCCGCTACGCGACCGAGCCCGCCACCGACCTCGCCTGAAGCCGGCGAGACGGTGCGGCCCGGCCGCCCTCCTCTCGACCGGCGGGCCGTGGGGGCCTGCTCCAAGGCTCTTCTGGCAATCGACGGGTCCCCGGGAACCGGTGGCCCATGAACGGGAACTATGAACATCGCCTATTGGATCGTCGCGGGACTGCTCGCCCTCTTCTACTTCTACGCAGGCGCGCTGAAGGTGATCCGCAGCCGCGATCAGCTCCGACCGATGATGGCCTGGGTTGACCGCATGCCCTTGCCCGCCGTCAGGGCGTTGGGGACGGTCGAAATACTCGGTGCGACCGGCCTGATCCTGCCGCCGCTGACCGGCATCGCTCCCTCGCTGGTACCGGCTGCGGCCATCGGCTTCGTACTCCTGCAGACCGGTGCGATCGCCGTCCATCTGACCGGCGAAGACCGCCGGATCACACTCAATGTCGGGCTCACCGCCACCGCGGCCGTGACCATCTGGCTGGCCACCGGGCTGTGATCGAGCACAGCCCTCGACCGGTGGATGCGCCTGAGGGCCGGTCGCCCCACGGCCGCTGTCGTTTCTCATGAACATCGAACACGCCGCTACCCACACGCCGCCCGGCAAGGTGTACATCTGCTGTCGCAACTCGTGAACAAAGCCACATCACCCACGGACATGCCCGCGGTCCGGCCCCCAACCGACAAAGACTCTGCCGACCCACTGTCACCGCGTTGCCGTTCCCACCGACACCTGCGCTGCCGCTCGCAGGTGGCAACCAGCTCGATCCGAAGTCATCTGTCTCGAAAAGTCGCATCCCAGGAGGTCAGGCCAACCGGCTGGTGCCGACTACCTTGCTCATGCGCCAACCAAGATGCTTGGTCACAAGAGGGTCACCGCCGTACGCGAGGCATCCCCAGCCCGATCCACGAGATGATCTCGCGCTGGATCTCGTTGTTGCCGCCGCCGAAGGTGAAGATCACCGCCGAGCGGTAGCCGCGCTCCAGGTCCCCGTGCAGGACGGCGCCGGCGGAGCCCTCCTTCAGCGGGCCGGCGGCGGCGACGGCCTCCATGAGCCAGGCGTAGGCGTCCCGGCGGGCCTCGGAGCCGTAGACCTTGACGGCGGAGGCGTCCTGCGGGGTCAGCGTGCCCTCCTGGACGGCCGTCACCATCTGCCAGTTGAGGAGCTTCATCGCGTCGAGGCGGGTGTGGGTCCGGGCGAGCAGCCGGCGCACCCAGGGCAGGTCGACCACCCGGCGGCCGTCGGCCAGCTTGGTCTCCATCGCCCAGCGCTGCACGTCGTGCAGGGCGCGGATGGCCATGGTGCCGTGGGCGGCGAGGGTGACGCGTTCGTGGTTGAGCTGGTTGGTGATCAGCCGCCAGCCCTGGTTCTCCTCGCCGACCCGGCGGGTGACGGGGACACGGATGTCCTCGTAGTAGCTGGCCGTGGTGTCGTGCGAGGCGAGGGTGTTGATGAGGGTGCAGGAGTAGCCGGGGTCGGAGGTCGGTACCAGGAGCATGGTGATGCCCTTGTGCGGCGGTGCCCCGGGGTCGGTGCGCACGGCCAGCCACACCCAGTCCGCGGTGTCGCCGTTCGTGGTCCAGATCTTCTGCCCGTTGACGACGTACTCGTCGCCGTCTCGTACGGCACGTGTCTTCAGGGAGGCGAGGTCGGTGCCGGCGTCGGGCTCGCTGTAGCCGATGGCGAAGTCGATCTCCCCGGAGAGGATGCGCGGCAGGAAGTACGCCTTCTGCTCCTCGGTGCCGAACTGCATGATGGTCGGCCCGACGGTGTTCAGCGCCATCAGCGGCAGCGGTACCCCGGCCTGCGCGGCCTCGTCGAAGAAGATGAACTGCTCCATCGCCGACATGCCGCGCCCGCCGTACTCCTTGGGCCAGCCCACGCCGAGCCAGCCGTCCACCCCGAGCCGCCGGACGGTCTCGCGGTAGAACCGCTTCTGCGCGGCCGGGTCGGTGTACCGGGCATAGGCGCCCGCGGGCACCAGCTCGGCGAAGTAGGCGCGCAGTTCGCTGCGCAGTCGCTGCTGCTCGGGTGTGTGGTCGAGGTGCACGGCGCCTCCAGGGTCCCCAAGGCCGGTCCTGACGGCGCACACCGTAGAACGTGTTTCAGAAATAGGGAATGGCACACCCGGGTCGCGCAGGACGAATCCGATTCATGTCGCTGTCCGTAGCCAAGACATCACCCAAGGCTCCTCGTTCAGTTATGTCCGATTCATTCCGGTCTGGGTGGGGTATTCCTGTGCTATGAGTACCGCACAGATGCAGCTGGCCGCGGCGAGCGGTCTGTTGAGCCTTGTGCTCTTCGTGGTGGCCATGGGCGTCCTGGCGCTGCTCGCCGGCGGCTTCTGGATGAACTCCCGCATCAAGTACCGCGAGCCCCCTCGGCCGCGTCCCGAGGAGCAGCCTCACCTGCCACCGGAGGGCGCGGTGCGCGAGATCCGGGAGAACAGGGAGCCCGACGAGATTCCGCACATTCCCAAGGGCGGTCGCCCGCTCACTCCGTACGAGCTGACCAACATGCACACCAGGCCGAGCGCCTCCAAGGACCGCCCGCGCTGGAGCAAGGGGTCGAGCGGCTCGTTCGGCGGCGGCGGACTGGGCGCCCACTGACATCCGGCCGAAAACCGAGACAGCGCACGAACACCGAGCGCCCCACAGACCACAGCGAGCGGACGATCGGACCTGGCCCGCGCCGGGTCGCCGAGCGCCTCTAGGGGAGATTCCCGGCGGCGTCGAGGCGACCGACGCGGGCCACGTTCTGCAGGTCCTCAGGGTCCTGGCTCGGCTCGGCCGCGAACCACGCGTCGAGGATCTCCGTCAGCACCGGCGCGGAGGTGAGCCGCAGGCTGAGCGCCAGGACGTTGGCGTCGTTCCAGCGCCGCGCACCCTCGGCCGTGCCGGCGTCCGTGCACAGGGCCGCGCGGACGCCCGGCACCTTGTTCGCGGCGATGGAGGCGCCGGTGCCGGTCCAGCAGCACACGACCGCCTGCTCGGCCTCTCCGTCGGCGACGTCCCGGGCGGCCGCTACCGAGCAGACCGCCCACTGCGGATCGTCACCGGCCCGCAGCGCGCCGTACGCACGCACCTCGTGACCGCGTCGAATCAGCTCCTCGACGAGCAGCCGGGCCACGGGTTCGTCCATGTCGGAGGAGACGGAGATCTTCATGGTTCTCTCTCTTCTCCCCCGCTCAGAGGGCCAAACTCCCCGTGTTGAGCGAATGATCCGCAGACCCGACTTCTTCCAGAGCCGCTTGAAGACACCCGCCAAAGTCTCCTGGTTCAGCATGCGCGCTGGCGAGCGGCGAGGATCGCGACGTCGTCCTCGTACGCACCGTTCGCCAGGCGGGCCAGGAACGTGTCCAGCATGTCGTCGAGAGGGCCGTCTGTCGGCAGGCTCAGCGTCTCAAGCGCCTGCACCGAGATGTCGATGTCTGTGCCGCGTCGTTCCACCAGGCCGTCGGTGTAGAGCAGCAGAGTGGTGCCACGGCCCATTCGTACGGTGAGCGATTCGTAGCCACCGAGTCCGGTGCCGATGGGCGGGCCGGCCGGGAGCCACCAGACCTCGATGCTGCCGTCCGGTCGCACGGCGGCGGGCGGCAGATGCCCGGCGCTGGCCGTCGTACAGGTGCCCGCACCGGGATCCATGACCGCGAGAAGACAGGTGGCGAGGCGGTCAAGGCCGAGGTGCGTGACCTGGCGGTCGAACTCACCGAGGATCTTGTCGACGCCCGCGCCGGAGGCGGCAATGGTGCGCAGCAGGGAGCGGTACTGGCTCATGGCGACAGCGGCCTGGAAGCCGTGGCCCATCACATCGCCCATGACCAGCAAGGTGCGGGAGTCCGGCAGCGGAATCGAGTCGTACCAGTCCCCACCGACGAGGACGCTGCGGCCGGAGGGAAGGTAGCGGGCGGCCACTTCCACAGCGGGGTGGGGCGTGCGAGGTTCGGACAGCAGGGCCCGCTGGAGTTCCAGCGCCATGGTGTGTTCGTAGCTGTAGCGGCGCGCGCTGTCGATGGAGACGGCGGCCCGGCTGGCCAGCGCCTGGAGCGTCACGAGGTCGTCGTCGTCGAACGGCTGCGATGCTGCGGCCCGACCCAGAAGGACGACGCCGACCGGGCGACCTGCCGTGATCAGCGGGGTGATGAGAAGCGAGTGGATGCCGGCCGCGCGGAAGATCTTGGTCCGTTCAGGGTCCACGGTCACCTTCTGGAACAGCTCGTCCGAGGCCAGGTTGCCCAGCCATGGCCGCCCGCTGTCCAAGCAATGCCGTGTCGCGACGCCGCGGGGAACGTCGACGTACGGTCCTGGTCCGCCCAGCTGGTGCAGCACCCACTCCATCCCAGGGGGCGCCGAGCCCCTCACCTTGCGCAGCCGCAGGAAGCCAGGAGGAGGCGGGGGAGCACCGGTGAACTCGTCTTCGACGATTCCCACCGCGGCCATGTCGGCGAGCGAGGGGGCCAGGAAGTCGACCAGCTCCTGGCAGGTGGTTTCCATGTCGAGTGTGGTGCCGACGCGGGCAGCCGCGGCATCCAGCAGGGCGAGCCTCTGATGCGCGGTCTCCAGGTCGTCCAGATAGCGGCGCAGATTGCTGATCTCCACACCGATCCCGCACAGACACGCGTCCCGTCCCGGCAGATCCACCCGGTGATAGACCGCTCGCCAGAGCCTCTGCCCCAGCGGAGAGGAGACCCCTGTCGTCCCTGCGATGGTTGCCTCCCGAGGTTGCCCGTCCGCGAGTACCTCGAACAGGACGTCGTCCGGCCTCTGGAGGTCCGGCAGCACTTCCCCGAGCGTTCGTCCCAGGAACTGAGCGGCAGGCACGCCGCTGACCCGGACCCATGCCGGGTTTACGTACAGATGGCGCAGCTGCGCGTCGAGAACGACGATGGGGGCCAAGGTCCCCTCTACAAGCTGACGCGCCGGAAGGCCATCACCCTCCGGAAGCGGCCACTGCGGCATGGGGCCCTCACCGTTCACCGTTCACCGTTTCCCTCTCGCTGTCTTCACCGGAGCCCATGCATACCCCGTCGATGAAGTGACGTCCCGCGGTGAGTTTGGGCGCAGTGACGTTGCCGACAGCTGCCGGGGTGGGCACGCCGCCGCTTCGTCCCGCTGCCCGTCGCGGCGGGCCCCGCCCCGGGCCCGCCGGGTCCCCGAAGCCGGGTGACGGACGCTGCCTGCGGGTCCGTCAGATGCGTACCCGCAGGTGGGGCAGGCGCGGGGCCGCCCCCGGGATGGCGGTGCGGAGCAGGCTCTCGGGGCCGTCGGCCAGGCGCAGGCCGGGGTGGCGTGCCAGCAGGGCCGTCAGCGCGATCTCGCACTGGAGCCGGGACAGGGCGGCGCCGACGCAGTAGTGGATGCCGTGGCCGAAACCCATGTGGCCCTCGGTGCCGTCCTGGGAGCGGCGGGCGTCGTCGGCGCGGTCCTGCCGGGCCAGTACGGCGACCTGGGCGACCTCCGGCCGGGCGACGAGGGCGGCCTCGATCTCGCCCGGCTCGATCCGGACGCCACGCACCTTCACCTGGTCGTCGGCACGGCCCGCGTACTCCAGGGCACCGTCGGCCCGCCGCCGGGCCAGGTCACCCGTGCGGTACATACGGGTCCCCGGGACCCCGTAGGGGTCGGAGACGAAGCGCGCGGCGGTCAGACCGGGGCCGGTTCAGATAGCCGCGGGCGAGGCCGGGGCCGGCCACGTACAGCTCACCGACCACACCGGGCGGGACCACGCGCAGCCGGCGGTCGAGGACGTACGTCCGCAGGTCCGGGATGGCCGTACCGATCGCACCGGCCGGCTCCTCGGCCGCCGACGCGTCCAGCGCGGTGTGGGTGACGTGGACGGTGGTCTCCGTGATGCCGTACATGTTCACCAGCACCGGCGCATCGTCCGCGTGCCGCGTGAACCAGTCCGCCAGCCGGGCCGGTTCGAGAGCCTCACCACCGAAAATCACCGTACGCAGAGCGAGTTCGCCACCCGGATCCTCACGATCGGCCTGCGCGAGCTGATAGAAGGCCGACGGCGTCTGGTTCAGCACCGTCACCCGCTCACGTGCCAGCAACCGAAGAAACTCCCCCGGCGCCCGCGAAACCTCGAAGGGAACCACGACCAACCGGCCCCCGTGCAGCAACGGACCCCACAACTCCCACACCGAGAAGTCGAAGGCGTACGAGTGGAACAGCGTCCACACATCCCCACGACCGAACCCGAACCAGTGATCCGTGGCCGAGAACAACCGGACCACATTGCCGTGCGGAACCACCACACCCTTCGGCCGACCCGTCGAACCCGACGTGTAGATCACATACGCGGGATGCTGCGGGCTGAGCCGCACGCCCGGGTCCGTGTCCGGGAACGTGGGCCCCGGATCGACCGCGGCCGGATCGTCCAGCACCAGCACCGGCCGGGCGTCCTCAACCATGAACCGACGGCGCGCCGCCGGATACTCCGGGTCGAGAGGCAGGTAAGCCGCACCGGCCTTCAAGACGCCCAGGATCGCCACGACGAGGTCCGCCGAACGGGGCAGGGCGAGAGCGACCACGTCCTCCGGCCCCACCCCACGCCCGATCAGCCAGTGGGCGAGCCGGTTGGCACGGGCATTCAGCTCGCCATACGTGAGCCGGGCCTCTTCCGACACCACCGCCACCGCGTCCGGGCGCTCACGCGCATGTCCCTCGAACACCGCCGGAATGCACTCGGCGGGTAGGTCCGGCGCGCAGGGGGCGGGCAGCAGTTCGGCACGCTCGGCCTCCGAGAGCACGTCCGCCCGGCTCAGCCGCAGGTGCGGATCCGCGACCACCGTCCGTAGCAGCCGCTCCCAGCGGGCCACGATCTGCTCGACCGTGGCCGGGTCGAACAGGTCGGTGCTGTACTCCACCAGGCCCGCGAGGCCGGCCGGAGTGCCGTCCGTGCCGGTGCTCTCGGCGAGGTTGAAGGTGAGGTCGCACTTGGCGGTGCGGGTGGCGGCCAGACCGGCCGTGACCTGCAGCCCGGGCAGTTCGAACGTGCCGAGCGGCGCGCTCTGCAGGGCGAGCATGGTCTGGAAGAGCGGGTGGTGCGCAAGGGTCCGGGTGGGATTCAGCTCCTCCACCAGGTGCTCGAACGGGAGGTCCTGATAGGTGTAGGCGGCCAGGGCGTTGCGCCGGACGCGGTGCAGCAGCCCGGCGAAGTCCGGGTCTCCGGACAGATCGGTGCGCAGGACCAGGGTGTTGACGAAGAAGCCGACCAGGTCGTCGGCTGCCTCGTCGGTGCGGCCGGCGACGGGGGTTCCGATGGCGACGTCCTGTCCCGCGCCGAGCTTGCCGAGGAGGGCGGCGAGCGCGGCCTGGAGCACCATGAACAGGCTCGCCCCGTGCCTGCGTGCGAGGTCCCGCAGGCCCTGGTGGAGGTCGGCGTCCAGACGCAACGGGAGCTGGTCACCGCGGTAGGTCGTGGCGGCGGGCCGCGGGCGGTCGAAGGGCAGCTCGGTCTGCTCGGGCAGACCGGCCAGGTTCTCGGTCCAGAAGGCCAGTTGGCGGGCGGCGAGGCTGTCGGGGTCGGCGGCGTCGCCGAGGAGTTCCCGCTGCCAGAGAGTGTAATCGGCGTACTGCACGGGCAGCGGTGCCCACTCCGGTTCCGTACCGCGGCAGCGGGCCGCGTAGGCACGCGTCACGTCGTCGGCCAGCACCCCGACGGACCAGCCGTCCCCGACGATGTGGTGCAGGACGAGGAGCAGTACGTGCTCGTCCGCCGCCGACTGGAACAGCTGGGCCCGGAAGGGCAGTTCGACGGCCAGGTCGAAGGTGCCGCGGGCCGCGTCGAGCAGCCGCTCGGGCAGCTCGGCCTCGGTGGTGCGGGTGTGGGGCAGGGGCACCCGGTCCACGTCGAGGATCCGCTGGCAGGGCACTCCGCGGTCGTCGGGGAACACGGTGCGCAGGCTCTCGTGCCGGGTGGCCACGTCGGCGATGGCCTGTCCCAGGGCCGTACGGTCCAGGGTGCCGGACATCCGCAGGGCGAGCGGGATGTTGTAGGTGGGGCCGGTGCCCTCCATGCGCTGGAGGAACCACAGGCGGCGCTGGGCCGAGGACAGCGGCACCGTGGCGGGCCGCTCGTACGGGGTGAGGGCGGGCCGGGCGCGACGGTGGCCGCTCGCCGCCCGGGCGTCCGCGGCCGCGGCCAGTCCGGTCGGCGTCGGCGCGTCGAACAGGTCGGCGAGTCGCAGTTCGACGTCGAAGGCCGGCCGGATGCGGGCCAGCAGGCGCATCGCGAGCAGTGAGTGTCCGCCGAGGGTGAAGAAGTCGTCGTCCGCGCCGACGTCGCGCACGCCGAGTACGTCGGCGAACAGGCCGCACAGCAGCTCTTCCGCGGGCGTGCGGGGCGTCCGGGCCGCCGGACCTGCCGCGGGTGCGGGTGCGGGCAGCGCGGCGCGGTCCAGCTTGCCGGAGGTCGTGAGCGGCAGCGCGTCCAACGTCACGAAGGCGGCCGGGACCATGTGGTCCGGCAGGCGCTCGCGCAGCTGCCCGCGCAGCTCTTCCGGTTGCGGGCGGGCATCGTCCGCCGGGACGACGTAGGCCACCAGCCGGTCGGCGCCGCCCTCGTCGGCGACGGCCACGACGGCCGCCTCGGCGAGCGTGGCGAGGGCGGTCAACTGTGCCTCGATCTCGCCGGGTTCGATGCGGAAGCCGCGAATCTTGACCTGGTCGTCGGCGCGGCCGAGGTACGCCAGGACGCCGTCCGGTGTCCGCCGCACCACGTCGCCGGTGCGGTACATGCGGTCGCCGGGCTCCCCGTGGGGATCGGCGACGAAGCGTCCGGCCGTGAGCGCCGGCCGGTCGAGGTAGCCGCGGGTCAGTCCGGCACCGGTGAGGTACAGCTCGCCGGGTACGCCGTCCGGGACGGGCTGCAGGGCGCTGTCCAGCACGTGGGCGCCGGCGCCCGGGACGGGGTGTCCGACGGCGGGGCGTGCGGCGGCGGTGACGGCGGTCGTGAGGGCGTCGACGGTGCACTCGGTGGGGCCGTAGAAGTTGAGGCAGCGGACCCCCTCTGCGGCCCTCAGCTCCGCCCACAGCCGCTCCGGCACGGCTTCGCCGCCCGTGACGACGACGGACGGCCGCGGCCGCTCCGGGTCGAGCAGCCCGTGGTCCAGCAGGGCCCGCAGGTACGACGGCGTGGCGTTGACGAAGTCCAGCCGGTGCCTGCGCAGATACGTCACGAAGGCCTCGGGGTCGGCCCAGGTGGCACGGTCGAGGACGTGCAGTTCGTGGCCGGTGAGCAGGCAGCCGAGCTGGTCCCAGGAGGCGTCGAACGACGCCGACGTCGTGAGCGGTACCCGCATCCGACGCTCCGTCTCCGGTGGGAACAGGACGTCCCGCTGATGGCGGACGAGGTTGAGCAGGCCGCCGTGGGTGGCCACCACGCCCTTGGGCCGCCCGGTGGAGCCGGAGGTGTGGATGACGTATGCGGTCTGGCGCGGGTCGACGGACACGCGAGGGGCGTCCGCAGGGCTTCCGGCGAGGCGGGCCGCGGTGTGCGGCGTGTCCAGGACGAGGGTGCCGGCCGACAGGTCGTGCGGCAGTCGCCCGTCCGTGGTGGCGTCCGTGACGAGAACGGCCGGGCGGGTGTCGTCGAGCAGCTGGGTGAGGCGGGCGGCCGGGTGGTCGGGGTCGAGCGGGACATAGCC
The DNA here is from genome assembly GCF_040630895.1 of Streptomyces sp. NPDC005728. Lineage (NCBI taxonomy): Bacteria > Bacillati > Actinomycetota > Actinomycetes > Kitasatosporales > Streptomycetaceae > Streptomyces > Streptomyces sp. NPDC005728. Next base: position 42,884 of record NZ_JBEXYL010000057.1, on the reverse strand, counting down.
CGCACCGGCCTTCAGGGTGGCGAGGATCGCCGTCACCAGGTCCGTCGTACGGGGCAGGGCGAGCGCCACGAGCCGCTCCGGAGCGGCGCCGTGGGCGATCAGCAGGTGGGAGAGGCGGTTGGCGCGGGCGTCGAGTTCGGCATAGGTGAGGGTGGTGTCCGGGCCGACGAGGGCCACGGCGTCGGGGGTGCGGTGCGCCTGCTGCTCGAACAGGGCGGCGATGTGGGACGCGGTGGTGGGAGCCGAGGTGGCCGAGACGGTGGGGGCCGTGGCGGGCGACGGTGAGGGACGCCTGTGCCGCGGGGCGGCGAGCAGGGGGGAGCGGCCGAGGAGTTGCCCGCCGTCGGTGTCCGCCAGGTTGTCCAGGAGGGTGGCCAGACCCCGGGCGTGGGCGTGGTGCTCGTCCTCGTCCCACCGGTCGGCCGCGGTGAGCAGCGCGACCTGCGTGCCCCTGCCGTCCTGCCGGTTCACGGCCCACAGGGCCACGTCGGCCGCGGGACTTTCCGACAGGTCCTGGACAACGGCCCGGTGTCCGGCGAAGGTCACGTCGCGGGCGAAGGAACGCGTGTTGACGACGGCGGACCAGGCGGAACCGGGAGCACCGGGCAGGCCCAGGTCGCGGTGGATGTCCTCGCCGCGGTAGCGCTGGTGCCGCAGCGCCTCGCCCACTGCCGTGTCGACCTGTCCCAGAAGAGCGGTCCAGCTCTGGGCCGGACGGAGCGCGAGCCGCAGGGGTACGACGTTGGCGACCACGCCGGGCGTGGACTTGAGGACCGGGTCGGCGGGGTCCCGGCCGGTGACGGGGAGGCCGAGCACCAGGTCCTGTTCACCCGTGATGCGGTGCAGGTACAGCGCGGTCGCCGCGAGCAGCACCCGGGAGCTGCGCACGCCCGCACGTTCGGCCGCCGCCTCGAGTGACCTGCGGCCGCTCTCGAAGGTGACGGGTGTCCGGCGGGGCCTTGCGGTGGGATCGCCGGTCGCCCGGCCCAGCCGGACGGGCGTGGGGGCACCGGCGAGTCGGTCCGCCCAGTAGGCGCGGTCCTCGGCGAACCGCGCGGAGGAACGGTAGGCCGTGTCGCTCGCCACCAGGTCCGCCGTCGGTGCGAAGGTCGTGCCCGGCACGGTGCGTCCCTCGGTCAGCGCCGTGTAGACCTCGGCGACCCGCCGTGCCACGAGGACGAAGCCGAGCCCGTCGCACACCAGGTGGTGGTAGGTCTGGTACCAGAGCCAGCGATCGTCGGCCAGCCTGATCAGCGCGTGGCCGAACAGGGGGTCGCCGGCCAGGTCCAGGGTCCGGAGCCGGTGGGCGTGCATCCATGCCGTGGCGGCTCCGACCGGGTCGGGTTCGGCACCGAGGTCGTGCCGGTGCAGGCTCCACTCCACCGTCTCCCGCAGGACTTGCCGCGGTCCGTCGCCGCCGTCGGTGAACCCCATGTGCGCGGCCTCGTTCTCGACCACGACCTGCCGCAGCGCGGTCTCGAACAGGTCGGGGTCCACGGGCCCGCGGATGTCCAGGTACTCGCCGATGCGGTAGGTCGGCAGCAGGCCGTCCGTCCGCTGCTCGGCGAGCCAGATTTCGCGCTGGGCCGCCGTGAGGGACAGAGCGGCTCCGTCGCGAGAAGACATGGGGGTACCTCCGAAAGGTGCAGGAAGGGTGCGGCCGGCTGCCGACGGCGGCGGGGCCGGGGCATGCGCGGGCCTCGTCCGGCCGGGGAGCGGCTGCCGGACGACGGGGATTCAGCAGATGAGGTGGTGAGGGGCTACGCGGCCTTCTCGCCGGCCTGGAGATCCCACAGGGACGCGTACAGTCCGTCGCGGGCGAGCAGTTCGGCGTGGGTGCCCTGTTCGGCCATGACGCCGCCCTTGTCCAGGACGTAGATCCGGTCGGCGTTGCGAATGGTGGACAGGCGGTGCGCGATCACGATGAGGGTGCGGTCCTCGGCGAAGCTGCGCAGGGCACGCTGGATGGCCGCCTCGGTCTCGTTGTCCACGGCCGAGGTCGCCTCGTCGAGGATGACGACGGGCGAGTCCTTCAGGACGGCGCGGGCCAGGGCGATGCGCTGCTTCTGCCCGCCGGAGAGGGCGGCGCCGCGCTCGCCGATCATGGTGTCGTAGCCCTGGGGCAGGGCCGCGACGAAGGCGTGGGCCTCGGCCGTGCGGGCGGCGCGCTCCACCTGTTCGTCGGTGGCGTCGAAGCTGCCGTAGCGGATGTTGTCGGCGATCGTGCCGTCGAACAGGAAGGGGTCCTGGGCGACGAAGCCGACGGCGGTGCGCAGGTCGTTGCGGGCGAGGTCGCGAACGTCCTGCCCGTCCAGCAGCACTCGCCCGGACTGGGCGTCCTGGAACCGCATGAGGAGTTTGGCGATGGTGGTCTTGCCGGAGCCGGTGGCGCCGACGACACCGGTCACCCTGCCGGGGGCGATGTCCAGGGAGAAGTCGTCGAGCACGGGGGGCCGGCCGGGGTAGGCGAAGGTGACCTTGTCCAGGGTGATGGCGCCCTGGACGGTGCCGGTCTCGAGGGGCGTCTCCTCGCCGACGGGTTCGGCGGGCAGGGCGTGCAGGTGGCGGACCCGGTCGTAGGCGGTCAGGGTGCGCTGGTACTGGTCGACGACCGCGCCCAGCCGGGTGAGCCGGAGCAGGACCTGCTGGGGCAGGCCGATGAGCGGGCTGAACACCTCGAAGGGGAGCGCACCGTCGAGGACGGAGCGGCCGCCGAGCAGGAGCATGCCGACCATCGACGCGGTGGTGCAGGCGCGGATGGTCTCCGCGTGCCGCACGGTGCTCCGGTCGGTGCGCTGGTTGCTCTGCCGGAACTCCTCGCCGAGGCGGTCGACGCGCTCGGCCTCGTAGTCCTCGGTGCAGAAGCTCTTGACGGTGGCGCCGGCCTCCAGGCTGTTGACCAACTGGCTGTGCAGTTCGGCCCGGTGTTCGCTGGAGACGGCGTAGTCGGCTGCCACGCGGTCCTGGTAGTGGAAGGACAGCCAGGCCACGATCGGCATGGGCAGGAAGGCGATCCAGGCGATCTGCGGGGCGAGGAACAGGAAGGCGGGGACGAGCACGAGGAAGCTGGCGGCGAGCTGGACGATGTCGTTGGCGGAGGTCGCGAAGAACGAGCCGAGCTGGGCGACCTCGTCGGTCAGGACGCCCGCGATGCGGGTGGTGCGCTCGCCTTCCAGGTGCCGCAGTTCCAGCCGCTGTACGTGGGCGTAGGTCTCGTTGCGCCAGTCGTGCTGCACGGCCTGGCCGAGCCTGCGCCACTCGACGTTCGCGGCGTACGACAGTCCGGCGACGGCGGCGCAGGCCACGGCCGCGGCGGCCGCGAGGAACCACAGTTGCGCGGAGGCACCGGTGAGGCCGAGGGCGACCAGCGGTGGAGCCGAGCCCTTGATCAGCACGAGCGCGATCCAGCCGAGGAAGAGCCCGCAGGCCACCTCGGCGAGCTGGCACACGGCGGAGAGGCCGGAGGCGAGGGCGAGGCGGGGTTTGTGCGGGCCGACGATGTCGAGCAGGGAGCGCAGGGAGGCGCGGGGCGGGTGCGTTGTGCCGGGCGCGGTGTCGGCCGTGCCCGGGGTGTCGGCCGGTCCTGCGGCCCGGGACAGGGAGCGGCGTACGACGACGGCTGTGGCGGTCACGACCGCGCCGAGCGCCAGCAGGGGTTTGCGCAGCGTCCTGTCGCGGCCGAGTGCGAGGACGGCGGCCCCGGCCACACCGCCGGTGACGGCGAGTGCCGGGCGGAGGGGCCGCCGGGCGGGTCCGGCCGTGGTCTGCGGCCCTGCGGTGGGGTGTTCGGCGGGGGCGGGGTCCTCGCGCGGTCCGGTGGAACTCCCGGAGATCAGCGCCAGGGCGCGGCGCAGCAGGGCACTGATGTCCACGCTGGTGAGATTCGCCTCGTGGAGTACGAGGACGCTTCCGGTGATGGAATTCGCCCGGACCGACTTGATTCCCCTGATGTTTCGGAGAGCGCCCGCGAGTACGTCCGCGACGCGCGGTTTTCCCACCAGAGCCGGAACGCTCCACCGCTGTCGTCCGGGTACGTTCGAGCGCATTCTGACGTCGTTTCGGACAGCCGTTTCGCCGGCCGCCGCCCCCACCAGTAGTGCCATGTGCAGAAGATTCCCATTTCCTTGACGACGCCACGTCGAGGGCGTCGTTCAGTTGCCGCGCAGCAATGCGTCGGAATTTGTCGCTGCACCGACCCGATCCGGGCCGGAGAACCGACCGGAGTCGGGCCGGGAATGCGGTCCTGCCGGGACGGTCAGCGCGCCTTGGCGGCGCCGCCGCCGGCCGTCCGGCCCTTCGCCGGCGCCTTGGCCTCGGCGGCCGGCGCGTCGGCCGCCGGTTCCGGGGCCGTGCGCTGTCCGTCGCTCTGCGCGGGGACCGTCGCGGTGGCCTGACCGCCGGCGAGCTGTGCGGCCACGACTTCGGCGGTCACTTCGGCGGCGAGGTCGTGCAGCCCCTCACTCGCCTCGTGGGCTGCCCTCTTCACCTCCATGGCGAGTCCGACCGAGGTTTTCACGATGCCTTTGACCAGGGGGTGACGAGTCGCTTCGCCAACGGTGCTGCGATGAGACCGATCAGAAACGGGGGAACCAGCGGCGGCATGATGCAATTTCCCTTTCGCAGGAGGCCATTTCAGGGGGAGGGTACGCTGAAATTCTGGACGAATAAGGAAACGCAGGAAAACATATCCTGCGGAAAATTCCGGCGCCCAGCCGGGACGGGTTCCCGGGGACTGCGCGGCATCAGGAGCAGCCTATCCGATTTACTTCAGGTGGGGCCAAGTCTGTTCACCCCCCTTCACCCGACCGAGTTCGGACGCCCGGGCAAACCGTTTCGTTCCGGCCAGACGACGAAGCGGTCTGTTTTTTCTGGCCATCGATCCCACCATTCCCCATCGTTCACGGGGAAGGATCACCCCGGAGGGGTAATTCCGGGTTCATTTTCCGCCATACCCGATATTCGGCGGCGAGGAGGGCGGGGCACGGTCCGGCGCCTGCCGATAGGGCCGGACCGTGCCACCGCGGCCTCCATGGGCTGCTCATGCGTCACTATCCGGACAACTCTCCTCCGCTTGCGCCCCGCAAGGACGGGCAGAGACGTCCGCCACCTCCGAGAGCTTCCGCACCCGGCTCATCAGCGACATGCACGCCGTGAGCACCACGATCCCGCGTCCTCGGCACAGCCGTCCGCCCCACCTCCGCGTTTCCGAGCAATGAACCTGAGCAATCGGCCATCTGGAAATGGCCGCCGAACGACGGTCATGCGGCTTGATGACACATCCGGGCATCCGCACCGGGCAGCACCTGTTCACACCAGATCGTTTTGCTGTGGTGGTCTGCCGGGTGCTGGCCCCCGGCCCGGATGGCAACGGGCCCGGGCCGATGGCAGGCTCCCCGTTCGTGGTGGGCAAGGCGCAGGCCGCCCCGCACCTCGGCGACGTCACCGGTGAGATCGCCGACATCACGTACCTGCCCGACTCGGACTGCTTCGCCACTCCGGTGGAGCGGCGTGGCCGGCCGGCCATGAGGTCGGCCTCGTGCAGGACCCTTTCGGCGGCGGCAGCCGCAGCCAGGAACGCTGCGCGTTCGACGGTGCGTTCGACGGGGCGGTCGCCGAAGCCCGGATCAGCGGCTGGTACGCGCACAACCTCGGGCGAAGATCTCGGCCGACTGCCGCCGGCCCGCGCCTGACCGCCCCGCGTTCCGCACCGCTTTGCGCTCGTCGAGCTCCATCGCCCCCGGAGCGCGCATCATCAAAGGAGGGGAGACCATCGACGAGGAGTGGCGATGAGGTTGTCGTTCCTTGAACCCCTCTACGCGGAGCCGGGCCCGTTCGCCTCCGTGTACCTGGACACCTCCCGAAACGTCGAGCATCCCGAGCGGGCGATCGCGCTGCGCTGGGGGCGGCTGCGCGAGAGTCTGTCCCGTCAGGGCTCGGACCGGGCGCTGCTGAACGTACTGGAGGAGGTGGTCGGCGCCGACACAGAGGTGCCGGGGGTGCACGGTCAGGCCATCTTCGCCGCCCACGGCACGCTCGTCCTGGACGGGGAGCTGCCCAGGCCGCCCGAGCACGACTCCGCGCGCTACAGCACCCTGCCGGACGCGATGCCCCTGGTCACCCAGCGCGTTCCGGAGATCCCCTACATGGCCGTAGTCGTCCACTACGGCGGCCTTCCGACCGCCGAGACCCACGGCTGGGTGACTCTGGAGGCGGAGACCGGCACCTGGCCCGCGTCCACCGTCACCCCGGGTGAGCGGCTGCACCGCAGGGTCGCGGTGGCGACGTGGCACCACGCCTCCGTCCGGCTCGGGCACCGGCTGGACGAACGAGCCCGGCGCGCCCATGCCGACGCCGTCGTCGTGGGCGGGGACGAGTGGGCGTGCAACGTACTGATCCGCCGCCTGCCGCACACCCTGCGGGACAAGGTCGTACGCGTGGGCGGCCGGACCCCCACCGACACCGGACGCGCCCTGTTGGAGCCGCAGCTCGACGGCGTCTTCCGCGGTCGCATGGCCGCGCACGACCGGGAACTCGTGGACATCTTCATCGGCCGGCGTGCCCTGGACGGGCCCATGACCGAGGGGCTGGCCGCCACCGTCGCCGCCCTCCAGCGCGGCCAGGTCGCGGCACTGCTGCTGAACCGGCCGCCAGGGTCTTCGCTGCGGCTCTGGGCGGGCTCCCAGCCCACTCAGATCGCCCTGACCGAGGCGGAGCTGATGTCCTTCGGCGTGCGGGCCCCGCGCGAGGAACGCGCCGACGAGGCCCTCGTCCGGGCCCTGGTCGGCACCGGTGCCGAGCTGGTCGTCGTACCGGAGAGCGAGCTGAGGCTGTACGAGGACGTGGGCGCCCTGCTGCGGTACACCGACCCCGGGACCACGTCCTGACGCCGACGCGCTGCACCTCCCGGATCACGGGTCGCCCCTTGCACCCGACCGCCCCGGATCGCGCCGCGCGCGGAACATGCCGACACTGGGCTGGAGCGGCAGCGCGGCGTATGAGCGGCGGGTGGGGCACATGGACAGGAGCAGGAGCGGCGCGGAGGAGACGGACGTTTCGATCACGCCGCCCAAGACCTGGGCGGTAGGCGTGCCAGCGGTGGCCGACCCGCTGCGGTACTCCCTGGAGCCGACGACGGTCCGCCGTACGGCGTTGACGCTGCCCAACCTCAACCAGACCAAGGGCTTCGACTGCCCGGGCTGCGCCTGGCCGGAACCGGACCCCGCTCACCGGCACCGCAACGAGTACTGCGAGAGCGGCGCCGAGCACGTGAGCGACGAGGCGCCGTCGGGCGGCGAGCACGCTCACGCCGCGCGGCATCTGGAACGCACCACGACCGGGGCCGCCGGCGCCACCGCCACGGCCCCGCGGTCCGATGGCCCATGAAGGGACCCCCGAGGACCTGGTCCGCGCGGCCCACGCCGTGGGCGTGACCGACGCCGGTCTCCTGGAGGCCGTACGGAGCATCCCCCGGGCGGAATTCGTCCCCGCGGACGAGGTGGCATCCGCGTACCGGGACACGCCCGTTCCGCTCCCCCACGGGCAGGTCACCACCCAGCCCTCGCTGATCGCCATGATGGTCTCCGCTCTCGGCCTCACCGGAGACGAACAGGTCCTGGAGGTCGGGACCGGATACGGCTGGCAGACCGCGCTGCTGGCCCGCCTGGCCGCGTACGTCGTCAGCGTCGAGCGCTGGCCCGACCTGGTCGACGAGGCCCGCCTGCGGCTGGCCGGGCAGGGCGTCGGCAACGCCGAGGTCGTACTCGGCGACGGCACCCTCGGGATGCCGACCCGTGCCCCGTACGACGCCGTCATCGTCTGCGCGGCCTTCCCGCGAGTGCCTGAACCGCTCGTGGATCAGCTCCGCACCGGTGGCCGGCTCGTCCAGCCGATCGGTCAGGGCGGGCAGGAGCGCGTCGAGCTGTACGAGCGGCAGGCCCACAGCCTGGTGCACCGCAGGACCGTCACCGCGGCCCGGTTCGTGCGGCTGTACGGCGCCCATGGCTACGACCAGCGGTGACGCGCTCAGCGCTGATAGGTCCCGACCAAGGTGCCGGAGGCCAGCTCCCTGCCCTTCAGGGCACGGTGCACGTCCTCGACGCCCGGGTGGTCGTGCAGCGGCAGCGGCTCGGACAGGGCGTACAGGCGGAAGAAGTAGCGGTGCGGCCCGTGCCCCGGTGGAGGCATCGGCCCTCCCCAGCCCACGCGGCCGAAGCCGTTGGGCCACGGCAGGCCTCCCTGGGGCTTCTGGCCCTCCGCCGCCCCGGTGGTCCCCGGATCGATGCCGGTCACCAGCCAGTGCAGGAAGGTCGTCCCCGGCGCGTCCGGGTCCTCGCACACGAGCACCAGCTCGGTGGCCTCGTCGGGCACCCCCGACCAGGTCAGGGGCGGTGAGATGTTCTCACCCTCCCCGCTGTACCGACGGGGGATCACCGTTTTGTCGTCAAACGCGGTGCTGCTGAGATCAATTCCGCTCATGTGCGCCGCCATACCCGCAACGGCGGCACCGGCACCGGTCCGCACCCCAAAACCCCCGCTCGGCCGAGCCCACCCGGGCCGCCCCCCGGAAGCGGAGGGAGGATGGCAGTGTGCCGACAAGGATCCTGCTCGAGGGCCGCCCTGGCGCGGGCAAGACGACCGCCCTGCGTCGGCTCGCCGCGCTGCTGCCCGCCCACGCGGCCACCGGCTTCACCACGGAGGAGATCCGGCAATCCGGCACCCGCGTCGGCTTCGCCCTGGAGACCCTGGCAGGCCGACGGGAAGTGCTCGCCCATGTCGACCTGCCCGGTCCGCCACGGGTGGGGAAATACGGCGTCGACCCGCGCGTCATGGAACGACTGGCGCTGCCGTCGCTTCGGTCGGCAGCAACCGAGGAGGCAGCAGGGCGGCTGGTGCTCATCGACGAGCTGGGGCGGATGGAACTGGCGTGCGCGGCGTTCCGGCACGCGGTCGACGCGCTGTTCGTCGCAGAGGTCGACGTCGTCGCCACGGTCCACACACACCGCGATCCGTTCACCGACGCCCTCAAGCGGCGCGCCGACATCGAGGTCGTCCAGCTCACTCCGGCAAACCGGGACGGCCTGCCGGGGGAGCTCGCGGCCCGGCTCCAGCAGCCCGAACCCCATGGAGGGCCTCCCTCTCCCGGCTGAGAGACCGGCCTCCGACCTGCAGAAAGCAGAGTCGGGGCGACAGGATGTGAAGTCGCCCGGTCGATGCGACCTGCGGCACCCACCGAAGACGGCACATGACAGGCATCGCCGCTGGTCGGCGGATGGGACGTGGGACAGGATTCTGCGAGCCGTCCAGGCTGATGCCGACGAGGAGGGTCGCATCGACTGGTCCATGGTGAGCGTGGACTCCACCGTGTGCCGCGCCCACCAGCACGCTGCCGGGGCTCGTCACCGGCCAGCGCGGATACCGGGACAGCGCACACTCCCTGCCGGGCATCGGCCCGACGAAGCGGTGGGCCGCTCACGCGGCGGGCTCGCCACGAAGATCCACCCGGCAAGCGAAGGCGGCTGCCGCCCCCTGACCCCCTTGACCACACCAGGGCAACGGGGTGACGCCCCTCAATTGATCCCGGTCATGGAACGCGTCCGACGTCCGTATCCCGCGTCCAGCCGGAGGGCACCCCCGGGACCGCCCGGACTACCTGTGCGAGGGACAAGGCGTACAGCTCCCGCCCGGACTCGGGCTCGTCAGAGCTTCCCGCCGATCTCACACGCCCGGCACGGCGGCCGGCCGCAGGTGCACTGCATGATGGCGTCGAGGACCTCGCGGTCGTGGTACAGGCACTCGTCCCGACAGGTGTGGCGCGGGATGAACCCCGCCGGGATCTCACCGGGCCACGGCTCGTGACCATCCCGGCAGCGGGCGAACCGCTCGGGGTCGGTGGAGTGCAGGTCGTGCATGTTCGACCGCGCCTCGTCCTCCAGCTCCCGCACCCGCTCCACCAGGCTCTTGAGCTCGGCGGCGAGGCCGGAGTACCGGTCGGCGCCGGTCCTTACGTGTGCGGCCCGCAGTGCCATCGCTGCGTTGCCCAGAAACCTGCTGGCATCCTGAAGATCGGTCACGTGATGCAATTGAATGCCGTTCACGCCCCGTACCCATACGGCGTCCATGCTGCTCACTGATCCACCTTCCCGGCGTACACCTTGGTTATGTGCGAGACAGTATGCGCGGCGCCGGTGCCTTCGCATAGGGAAAAATCAATCTATTTAAGGACGCTAAAGGTATTGGTCGCGCCCGTCCAGTAAGTTTGAGGTGAATCGGATCACAGCAGGCATGGGTTCGCAGCGGGCATGGGGCACCGGGAAGACCCATTACTCCTTGTGAATCTTCCTCTGAATCTTCTGCTGATTTCTTGTCCGCCGGCGCTCTTCGTTATCCGGCGACCGTGTAGGAGCGCGCTCCCGTTCCGGCAAGTCCACCGCCGTCGACGATCAGGTACTCGGGGCGGATGGGGCGCCCGTCGAACCAGCACTCCAGGATCTCCCGGGTACCGGCCGCGTAGCGGGCCTGCGCCGAGAGGGTCGAACCGGAGACGTGTGGCGTCATCGCCTCGTTCGGCATGGTGCGCCACGGGTGGTCCGGCGGTGGCGGTTGCGGATACCAGACGTCACCGGCGTAACCGGCCAGCCGGCCGCTGTTGAGGGCCCGTACCACGGCGTCCCGGTTGACGATGAGCGCACGTGCCGTGTCGACGATGTAGGCGCCCCGCTTCATGACGCCGATCAGGTCTTCGTCGAAGAGGTTCTGCGTCTGCGGATGCAGCGGAGTGTGGATCGACAGCACGTCGATCGAGGATGCAAGCGAACGCGCGTCGGGATGCCAGGTCAGCTCCAGTTCCTCCTCGACCTCCTTCGGCAGCCGGTGCACGTCGTGGTAGTGCAGGTGGACGTCGAACGGCTTGAGTCGGCGCAGTACCGCCTGGCCGATACGGCCGGAGCCGAGGACGCCGACGTCCATGCCCTCGATGTCGTAGGCGCGCGCGACGCTGTCTGCGATGTTCCAGCCCTTTTTGGCTGTCACCCACTCGTGGGCGGGCACGAAGTTGTGCACCAGGTCGAGAATCTGCATCACGGCGTGCTCGGCCACGCTGATGCTGTTGCTGAAGGTCACCTCCGCCACGGTCATGCCGTGGGCGATGGCGCTCTGCAGGTCGACGTGATCCGAGCCGATACCCGCGGTGATCGCGAGTTTGAGCCGGGGAGCCGAGGCGATCCGCTCAGAGGTCAGATAAGCGGGCCAGAAGGGCTGCGAGATCACCACGTCGGCGTCGGGCAGCTCGCGGTCCAGAGTGGAGTCCGGTCCTTCCTTGTCGCTGGTCACGACATAGGTGTCGCCTCGTTCCTCCAGGAATCTGCGCAGTCCCAGTTCTCCCGAGACGCAGCCCAGAAGCTGGCCCGGAGTGAAATCTATGGCTTGCGGGGTCGGCGCGGTCTGTCCGCTCGGATAGCCGGTGATGGTGGGAATCTCATCGCGAGCGTAGGCAGGAGGGTAACCGCCCACAGGGTCGGGATAGAGCACCGAAAGGATCTTTGCCATGGCCGTCCTCCATCGATGAGGCCACAGCTCCGGTAAACGGGGCCGAGTACCGATGATCTTGTAATTTTAGTCGAGCGTGCGTCGGCGCTGCAATCCCCATCGGAGTTCGGCGCTGTAACCCCGCGGAAAATGTGGGTGGGTGGCCACTGGATAGGCATGCGGTTGGATAGGGATGCGGTTGTTTTTTCGGTGCAAGAGCCTGAAGGCAGTGCCGGCGGTGTCTCGCGGCCCGGTGGTGCCGACTATCCGAACACAGCCTGCACGAGGGCGAGGCCGACGAAAACGGCCCCGAGCCCGGCGATGACCGAGGCGACCGGGTTGGCCGCCGCGAGAAATCGCGCTCCGGCTTCAGTCAGAATCAAAGTCTCGTAGGAGAACGTCGAGTACGTGGTCAGGGCACCACACCAGCCGGTGCCCAGAAGGAGCTGCACATCCTGCGGGGCGGCCGAGGCCATGGCCGCCCCGGTCAACGTGCCCAGGATCAGCGACCCGGTGACGTTGGCGGCGAAGGTGCCCCATGGAAGGTGGTGTCGTGGCTGGCCTGGACCGTCCGGTCGATGCGGTACCGCAAGGAGGCGCCGACGGCGCCGCCGATTGCGACGAGCAGGAACCTCATGTGTTCGTGCCCTCTCGACCTTGGTAGTGGACCACTTCGACCTCTTCCACGGTGACCAGGCCCTCGAGGGGCAACTCCTCCGGCTGCGCCATGAAGGAACGGATCCGTTCCTCCTCATCGACGATGACGACCGCCGCCGGCAGGTCGTCGGCCATGGACAGCAGCCGTGTCGTGTGGACGACCGAAGACGCCCCAAAGCCCTCCACGCCGCGGAACACCGACGCACCGGCCAGCCCGGCCGCGTGGGCCCGGTGCACAATCTCCGTGAACAGCGGCTTGCGATGCCATGTGTCGGTGTCGTCCACGAAAATCGTCATGCGGAGCGCGCGTCCACTGAGTCTCATCTCGATCTCCTCCTCACCATGGCGACCCGGCGGGTGCCGACCACGCCGATGCTCACGGCGACCATGGCGACGACCACGGTCGCCACCAGGTACGCCAAAGCGACGCCGGCCCGTTGCTCCCGCACCAGACGCTCGATGTCGGCGCAGTACGTGGAGAAAGTCGTGAAGCCCCCGAGGACCCCTGCGCCGACGAACGGGCGCAGGCGTCTATTGCCCCACCCACAGCGATCACGGCAAGCCTGTGGCGGGCGTCACGGCGCTGACGCGCCTCTGGCACAGCGGTACTTTCCACCATTGCGGTCGCCACGGAATGCTTCGCGGAATGGTCACTCACGTCGCCCGTTCCAGACGTCGCGACATATCTACCTGCAGGGCAGCTCCTGTCCTGCTCTGCGCGAACGGCTGCCGGTGAGAGACTGCTCGGAGCCCCGCCGGCCAGCCGCTCCATGATGAATTCCGCCCTAAGTCTTGGGCCGGACAGTGCGGCAGGACTGGAGTCGCATGCGTCTCGGCGTACGGCCGGCTGTCGGGCAGGTCGTGACAGTTGTCGGCATCGGTTTCTGTGGCGGCTATACGGGGTTCTTCATATTCAGTTACCAGGTGGCCACGTGTTCGAGACATGACAGGTCAGAAAATCCGCGCCGTACAGCGCCACGACTTGACATGTGGATTTACGAGACGTCTCCTGAAAGGGAGGAAAGTAAAAAGGCTGTGATGTGCCCTTTTCAGGGGTGCCGCAGACACTCGGGTTGGCCAGCGTCCACCGGCGTCCGGAGCCTGCTGATGGCAACCTATGAATATCTATGCAGCCGCTGTGGGCCTTTCGATGTGAAGTTGGCGATCGGAACGGCGCCCAAAGCTTATGGCTGCCCTGATTGTGCAGGCGCTGCGAGACGTGTGTACTCCTCGCCCGGCTTCTCGCGGACCTCGCACGCGGTCACCGCCCTCCATGCTCGGGAGGAGCAGGCCCGTGAGGCCCCCGAAGTGGTCTCCGAAGTGCCGCCAGGCAGGACGGTGCGACAGCAAGTGCACCCCGCACTCTCGCGGTTGCCGCGTCCCTGAGGGCGGTGATCGACAAGGCAAAACGTATCCTGCGTCGACGTCCGAACACGGACGTCGGTCGCGTAGCGGTGCGAGGAATGCGCCATCGCGCCAGCCTGGCCGGGAGTCGAGACGCAATTCATGGACGACCCGGGGCGACGCGATTCCGCTCCCCACGCGGACTTAGGAGGTGCGTCCCCGTGGGAAACGTGGGACTGCTCTTTGTCGGTGCCGTTCTGTTCATGAACGGTCTGCTACTGCTGGGGAAAGCCGACGCCAAGTCCGCAGCAGTGTTCAACCTCTTCGTGGGTGGGCTGCAGGTACTGACACCGACCTACCTCATCTTCACGGCCGGCGATGACCCCATGAAGATTCTGGCAGCGTCCGGGATCTACCTGTTCGGATTCACCTATCTGTATGTGGGAATTGTCCTGCTCGCCGACATCGACAACATCTGCGTCGGCTACTACTCCCTCTTCGTGGCAATCGTCGCCCTAGGGTATTCGTTCGTCAATTTCCACCTCTTCAAGGACTACCCGTTCGGAGTCATCTGGATCTACTGGGCCTTCCTGTGGTTCCTGTTCTTCCTGGTGCTCGGTCTCAAGAAGAATGAGCTGTCCACGTATGTGGGCTGGGTGACGGCGATCGAGGGCTGGGTCACCGGTGTCATTCCCGCGGCGCTGCTGCTGTCCGGCTACTGGAAGCACACCACGGAGATCGCCATCGCCCTCGGGGTCTTCGGTGTCGTCGTATTCGCGGCGCTGTGGCCGCTCACCAGGAAATCGCGGCAGCCGGCCACGGCCGGAAGCACGGGCACAACGTCCTGACCGGATCAGAAATGAGGAGCTGTCATGCCCGAAATTCTCTTCAGTGTGGACCACAGCAAGTCGATGCGGGACCAGGACGTTCCCGGACACAACAGGTGGCACCCGGACGTCCCCACCGTCGCCATGGTGAAGCCAGGAGCGGAGTTCCGCATGGAGTGCCGCGACTGGACCGACTGCCAGGTCGGCAACAACGACTCGGCCAACGATGTACGCGACATCGACCTGACCATTCCCCACATGCTCAGCGGCCCGATAGGCGTGGAGGGCGCCGAACCCGGTGACCTGCTTGTCGTCGACATCCTCGACCTCGGCCCCGTGCCGCAGCAGACCGGCGACGCCGCGGGCCAGGGCTGGGGCTACACCGGCATCTTCGCCAAGGCCAACGGCGGAGGCTTCCTGACCGACTACTTCCCGGACGCCTACAAGGCGATATGGGACTTCCACGGACAGCGGGCCGTATCCCGTCACCTGCCCGGGATCAGCTTCACCGGAATCACCCACCCCGGGCTGTTCGGAACAGCACCGTCGACCGAGATGCTCGCCCGTTGGAACGCCCGCGAGAAGGCGCTGATCGACACCGACCCGAACAGGGTCCCCCCGCTCGCCGTACCACCGGACGCCACCAACGCACTCGCCGGCACGGCCACCGGAGACCTCGCACAGCGCATCGCCGCGGAGGGCGCACGCACGGTGCCGGCCCGCGAGAACGGAGGCAACCACGACATCAAGAACTTCACCCGGGGCTCGAGGGTCTTCTACCCCGTACACGTCAAGGACGCCAAGCTTTCGGGAGGCGACCTGCACTTCAGCCAGGGCGACGGAGAGATCACGTTCTGCGGCGCCATCGAGATGGGCGGCTTCATCGACTTCCACGTCGACCTGATCAAGGGCGGCATGGAGACGTACGGCATCTCCACCAACCCCGTGTTCATTCCGGGCAACGTCGAGCCGCGGTACACGGAGTTCATGACCTTCATCGGGATCTCCGTCGACCACGACACGGACACGAACTACTACCTCGACGCGACACTGGCCTACCGCCGGGCCTGCCTCAACGCCGTCGAGTACTTCAAGAAGTTCGGCTACAGCGGAGAGCAGGCCTACCTGCTGCTCGGCTCCTCCCCCATAGAGGGACGTATCAGCGGCATCGTCGACATCCCCAATGCGTGCTGCTCGCTGTACGTACCCACCGCCATGTTCGATTTCGAAGTCCGGCCCAGCGCCGCCGGCCCGATGAAGGCCGACCGCGGCCAGTGCGCGTTGAGCACCTGACCGGTCAACGACGGCCCCGCAGCACGCACTGCGGGGCCGTCCGACGCAGGGCTGGGGCAGGTTCGGCTCCCGAGCCCGGAATTCGGACCGGGGAGCGGCACCACGTATCTCAGCTCATGGGCGTACACGTCGTGGCGGTCTCGAGGAGACGGACGGCACCGGTCAACCATGCGGATGTCGGTCGCAGTCGGCGAGGGGGCGCAGGCGGCGGGAGCCCACACCGGCCGTCCGGCCGGCGCGGCACCGACGCCACGCCGGCCCATTGGTGTACCTCATGCGGCGCTACCGCATACGGGCAGCGAGCACCGTCGGCCGACTGGACGCCACGCACCGTTAAGCCGCACAGTCGCAGGTGACCTTCGCTGCTACAAGGTCGATACTGCCAATAGACGGGACAGGCGACCACCTCCACCAAGTGGCGGTCAGTACCTGACACCCCGTCACCGAAGTCAGCATGGAGTCAGCAACAGGCCCGCCACGACCCGCCCTGCACCGCTACGAAACGCCACGAACTGCCGAGATCAAAAACCGCCGTCAGCGCCGGTGACCTGGGAAGACGCAGGTCATGAGCCTCAGTGCCAAGCTCACGAGGAGACACCCATGAAGATGCTGATCAACGTCCCGGAGACCGTGGTGGCAGACGGACTGCGGGGGATGGCGGCCGCACATCCGGAGCTGTCCGTGGACGTGGAGAACCGGGTGATCGTCCGCCGGGACGCTCCCGTGGCCGGGCAGGTCGCGCTCATCTCGGGTGGCGGGTCGGGGCACGAGCCGCTGCACGGCGGATTCGTCGGGCCGGGCATGCTCTCGGCAGCCTGTCCCGGAGAGGTGTTCACCTCGCCGGTACCGGACCAGATGGCGCGGGCCGCGGCCGCCGTCGACAGCGGGGCCGGCGTGCTGTTCATCGTGAAGAACTACACCGGCGACGTGCTCAACTTCGACATGGCGGCCGAACTCGCCGAGGACGAGGGCATCCAGGTCGCGAAGGTACTGGTCAACGACGACGTGGCGGTCACCGACAGCCTGTACACGGCCGGCCGGCGCGGCACCGGAGCGACCCTGTTCGTGGAGAAGATCGCGGGTGCCGCCGCCGCCGAGGGACAGCCGTTGGAGCGGGTGGAGTCCATCGGGCGCCAGGTCAACGAGAACTCCCGCAGCTTCGGTGTCGCGCTGAGCGCCGTCACCACCCCGGCCAAGGGCACGCCGACCTTCGATCTACCGTCCGGCGAGCTGGAGTTGGGCATCGGCATCCACGGCGAGCCGGGCCGTGAGCGGCGGGCGATGATGACCTCCGGGGAGATCGCCGACTTCGCGGTGCATGCCATCCTGGAGGACATGCCTCCGCGCAACCCCGTGCTGGTCCTGGTCAACGGCATGGGCGCCACTCCGCTGCTGGAGCTGTACGGCTTCAACGCCGAGGTGCAGCGGCTGCTCGCCGAGCGGGGCGTGGCGGTGGCCCGCACGCTCGTCGGCAACTACGTCACGTCCCTCGACATGGCGGGCGCCTCGGTCACGCTCTGCCAGATCGACGAGGAACTGCTGCGACTGTGGGACGCACCGGTGAAGACCCCGGCACTGCGCTGGGGGATGTGATAGGGCGGAGGAAGCGGTCAACACCCCTACCACGCGAGGAGATCCAGTGCTCGACGCCGAATTCTTCCGCCGCTGGATGACGGCGACCGCCGCGTCCGTCGAACGGGAGGCGGAACGGCTCACCGCCCTCGACTCGGCCATCGGCGACGCCGACCACGGCAGCAACATGCAGCGCGGGTTCACCGCGGTCCTGGCGAGCCTGAAGGAGGAGGCGCCGGACACTCCGGGTGCCGTGCTGACCCTGGCCGGGCGGCGGCTGATCTCGACCGTGGGCGGGGCGTCAGGGCCGTTGTACGGCACGCTGCTGCGCAAGGCGGGCAAGGCGCTCGGGGATGCCGCCGAGGTCAGCGAGGAGCAGTTGGCCGAGGCGCTGCGGGCGGGCGTGGACGGGGTGATGGCGCTCGGCGGCGCGGCCCCCGGCGACAAGACCATGATCGACGCCCTGGTCCCGGCGCTGGACGCACTCGGCGACGGCTTCGACGCGGCGCGGTCGGCCGCGGAGGAGGGCGCCGCGGCCACCATTCCGCTGCAGGCCCGCAAGGGCCGGGCCAGCTATCTCGGCGAGCGCAGCATCGGTCACCAGGATCCGGGCGCCACGTCCTCGGCCCTGCTGATCGCGGGACTGGCAGAAGCGGCTTCGGGAGCCTGAGGTGAGCGACGAGAAGCTGGTCGGGGTCGTGCTGGTGTCGCACAGCGCGGCGGTGGCGGCCTCCGTGGCCGAACTGGCGAAGGGACTGGCGGGCGGCGCCATCGCGGTGCCGGTCGCTACGGCGGGCGGCACCGAGGGCGGCGGGCTCGGCACCAGCGCCGAACTGATCTCCGCTGCGGCGGCCTCGGTGGACCGGGGTGTCGGGGTGGCCGTGCTCACCGACCTCGGCAGTGCGGTGCTCACGGTGAAGGCGCTGATCGCCGAGGGCGATGAACTTCCGGACGGTGCACGGCTGGTGGATGCGCCGTTCGTCGAGGGTGCGGTTGCCGCGGTCGTCACGGCGGCCACGGGAGCGGACCTCGACGCGGTGGAGGCGGCGGCCACGGAGGCGTACAGCTACCGCAAGGCGTGAGCCCGCGGCCCCAGAAGCTACGCCCCTGGACACCCGTCCTGTGGCCACCCCCCACTAGGCTCGGCAGGTGGAGGAGACATCCGCGCCGGCGCCGTGCTCGACCGCCGCGCGCAGTGCCGCGTCGAACACGGCGGCCTGGATCGTCGGGCGGAGGTCGCCGGCCAGGAGGCGTGGCGCTCCGCCGGGAGGGGGCGAAGGCGGGCGCCGCCTCGTCGTAGGACCGGAGCCGGACGGCCCGCACCCGGGCTCCTTCCGGACGGATGGGGGAGCGGTCGCCTCGATCGGCTCGGCCCCCTCCGTTCCCTCCCGTCAGGCGGACCAGGGCTCCGATGGTGGGGCGTCCGGGGCCCCGATGCACCTCACCGGGCCCGTACGAAGCGCCGGGCCAGCCGCTCCCCCGCCGCTGCCGCTGCGCGGCGGTCCTCGATGGGGGTGACCCTCGAGTCCCTGAAGACGATGTACGTGACGCCGGAGGCGACTCCGCCGCGGCGTGGGTCGGCGTGGATGCCGAGGCCATGGGCGACGGCGTAGGAGGCCTCGCCGATGAGGTCACGGGGGCCGGTGTCGCCGACGACCGCGTACTGCACCCGGTGCTTGTAGATCACGGCCGCCACGGCGCCGCCCCGGATGCCCTGGGCCCAGGGGTTCCAGATGCCGCTCGGGGCCGGGATCACGATGTAGGGCAGGGACTCGGCGTTCAGGTGCCGGCCGTCCGACTGCTGGTAGGCGGTGGCGGCGGAGAAGAACGGGTCGGTGCGCCGGTTGCAGCGGGCGGTGGGGCGTCCGTCGCAGTCCACGTCCAGGTCGGCCTTCCAGAACACCGCCCCACGGGTGCCGCAGACGCGAACGGTCGCACGGGCGTCACCGTCGGTGCGGTACCGACCGCGGGATACCTGGGTGCATCTGCGCACCCGGTCCAGCAGGTCGGCGGCGGTCACGGCGCCCTTGGGGGCCGCGACCCCCTCCCGGGACGGGACGGCGGCGGCGGGCAGCGCCGTCGGGGCGAGCAGGGCGACGCCGGCCGCAGCCAGCGTCAGCGACTGGACACGCACGCTATGAAACCCTCTCTTAGGGGACATTCCGGACACCTTGCCCAATCCAGTGCCGGTCGGCGAGCACAGCCACCCCCCATGGGGCCAGATGGAGCAGTCTCCTGACGCCCTGTGAGAAACCAACAGGGGCCGGGGACCTGAGCCGGTGCCGACCCAGGCCCCTCGGCCGCCCGCGTCGGCGCGGGTTCAGCGACGACAGCGTTTCCGCGCCACGGGCATGAACTTCCCTGCATGCTCGGGGAGTTCAGCCCAAGGGAGATCTCAGCATACGTAACTCCCACACGCGGCCACCAATACGGGCCCCTTGCTACGGCCGCACCGCCCGGGCCATATTGGTCCGGACCTTTGCCGTGATGCCGTCCCATGGGAGGCAGAGCCGTGCGACGCGTTCCCCTCCGTCCCGTGCTGGCCTGCGGAGCCCTGGTGCTGGTCGCGTCCTGCGGCTGGAACGGGACGGCCGACGGCGACGGCGGTCGGGCACCCGGCGCCCCGACGGGCGTCACCGCCGCGGCCGGCAGCGCCACCAGCGTCCACGTCATGTGGAACGACGTGCCGGACGGTCCCGGGATCCGCACCTACGAGGTGTATCGCGGCTCCACGAAAGTCACGCAAGTACCAGGCTCGCAGCACATGGTGGACGTCACCAGGCTCAGGCCGTCCACCATGTATGCCTTCACCGTGCGCGCCCGGGACGAGGACGGCCGCCTCGGGCCGCCGAGCCGCGAGGTGCGGGCCAGGACGCCCGCCATGGTGGCGGCGGACCGCTCGGCACCGACCCGCCCGCTGCAGCCGGCCGGGCGGGCGGTGGGCAGCCGGGCGGTCCAGCTGTCCTGGGCCGCCTCCCGCGACGACCGGGGCGTGGTGTCGTACGACGTGTACCAGGGCGGCGCGAAGATCCACAGTGTCGGCGGGAACCAGACCGCGACCGTGGTCACCGGACTGCGTCCCGGCACCCGGTACGTCTTCACCGTGCGGGCGCGGGACGCGGGCGACAACCTCTCGTCCGCGAGCGCGCCGCTCCGGATCACCACGCCGGGCACCGACGACGGCCGGGACACCGCACCGACCGGCTTCACGGCCACGACGCACCGGTCGGACGGGGCGTACTACGTCGACCTGTCCTGGGATCCGCCGCCCGTGGACGGGGTGATCACGGAGTACCAGATCCAGCTCGACGGCTCCACGGCCACCTCCCTGGTGTGGGGCGGCGAGCCGCCGCACGGCCGGTCCCGCTACAGCTTCTACATCGGCCGGGACGCGGGGGCCGAGCACCGGGTACGAGTGCGAGCGCGCCTCCCGGACGGCACCTGGGGCGGCTTCTCGGCGCAGCGGACGGTGACCACGGGCTCGGCGGGCGGCTGACGGGGCATCGCCGACACGGTTGTCTGCGCCGGACGGAGGGCATCGCGTCACCTGATCGGGCGCGGTCCGGGTGCGGCGCGGCGTGGCGCCGCGTTTGCTGCACTTGAGGCAGCACGGACGTTTCCCCACCCCTCGGCGGCGCATGGGACGTACCGCCAACCGTGCCGCTGGAGGCCAGCCAATGCGAAACTCCAGACTTATCCTCCGCTCCGGCCTGACCCTGGCGGCCGCCGCCACGCTCCCGACCGCACTCGCCGGGGCATCTGCCGCGGTCTCGGGAATCTCGGTGAGCACCATCGGGTCCACGGTCTCGGTCGTCACCAGCGCATGCGCCCAGAACAACGGCAGCTGGGGCAACGCCTCGCTCCTGAGCAAAGGCCAGGCGAGCTACGCCCAGGGCCGGCAGGTGGCCCTGTCGGGCACGACCGTCAGCCAGTCCGCGGCCTGGTCGGGGGTGAGCCCGGGGACGTACACGGTCGTCGTGGTCTGCTCCAACGGCATGACCGCGGGCTCCCAGTCCGTCATCGTCTCCGCGCCCACCACCCCCACGACCTCCTCGACGTCCACGGCCGCCGCGCCGGCGCGGGGTGTGATGGGCGGGATCGGCGGCGCGGCGCGCGACTACGGGCCGCTCACCCTGGGCGTCGGAGCGGCCCTGGTGACCACCGGCGTCGTCGCCACGGCCTGGTTCCTGCGCCGCCGCTCGAAGCCGTACCGCCTCTGAGCCGACACCGCCGGGCACCCGGACCTCGGCCGTTCCGGCCGGGTGCCGGCCGGGCGTCGACGGCAGGTGGCGGTCGTCAGCCGGACGACCCGTCGTCCGCCGGGTCCGGTCCCTGTGCGGGTGCGTCGCCGGGCAGGTCGGTGAACTCCTTCAGGGCGTGGGTGAGCCACTGGGTCCAGAAGGTCTCCAGGTCGATGCCCGCCCGCAGGACCAGGTGGCGCAGCCGGTCCTGCGGGGCGGCCCGGTCCGGCGGGAAGTCGCGCCGCTCGATCTCCTCGTACTCGGCCAACTGCCGCTGGTGCAGGTCGAGATGGCGGCGCAGGTCGGCCTCCAGGCCGGCTGTGCCCACCACCGCGGCGGCGCGCAGCCGCAGCAGCAGGACATCCCGCTGCGGCTTGGGGTCCTGGGCGGCGGCGGTCCAGCGGGCGAGTTCGGCGCGGCCCGCGGGCAGGACCTCGTAGCGCTTCTTCTGCCCGCGGGCCGGCTGCTCGGCCGGCAGGGTGCGGATGTGGCCCTCTGCCTCCAGTTTCGCCAGCTCGCGATAGATCTGCTGGTGCGTCGCGGACCAGAAGTAGCCGATCGACTTGTCGAACCGGCGGGTCAGTTCGAGACCCGACGACGGCTTCTCCAGCAGGGCGGTGAGGATGGCGTGCGGGAGTGACATGGCCTCATCCTAGGGACGCGCCGGCGGCCCCTACAGGGCCGCCGCCAGCTCGGTGCCCTGCTTGATGGCCCGCTTGGCGTCCAGCTCGGCCGCGACGTCCGCGCCGCCGATCAGGTGGGCACTGCGCCCGGCGGCGACCAGCTCGTCGTACAGGCCGCGGCGCGGCACCTGGCCGGTGCACAGCACGACGGTGTCGACCTCCAGGACCGTGCTCTCCTCGCCGACGGTGATGTGCAGTCCGGCGTCGTCGATCCGGTCGTAGCGCACGCCCGGGACCATGGTCACGCCGCGGTGCTTCAGCTCGGTGCGGTGGATCCAGCCGGTGGTCTTGCCGAGTCCGGCGCCGACCTTGGTGGTCTTGCGCTGGAGCAGGTGGACCGTGCGCGGCGGGGCCGGCCGCTGCGGGGCGGCGAGGCCGCCCGGTGCCGCGTAGTCCATGTCGACGCCCCAGTTCCGGAAGTACGTCTCCGCGTCCTCGCTCGCCTTGTCGCCGCCGTCGGTGAGGTACTCGGCGACGTCGAAACCGATGCCGCCGGCGCCGAGGATGGCGACGCGGTCGCCGACGGGGGCGCCGTCGCGCAGCACGTCGAGGTATCCGAGGACGCGGGGGTGGTCGACGCCGGGGAGGTCGGGCGTGCGCGGGGTGACTCCGGTGGCCACGACGACCTCGTCGTAGTCGGCCAGGTCCGTGGAGGTGACCCAGGTGTCGAGGCGTACGTCCACGGCGTGCTCGTCGAGCTGGTGGCGGAAGTAGCGCAGGGTCTCGTCGAACTCCTGCTTGCCGGGGACCTTGCGGGCCACGTTCAGCTGGCCGCCGACCTCGCTCGCGGCGTCGAACAGGGTGACCTGGTGGCCGCGTTCGGCGGCGGACACCGCGCAGGCGAGGCCGGCCGGGCCGGCGCCCACGACGGCGACGCGCTTCTTCACCCGCGTCGGTGCGAGGACCAGCTCGGTCTCGTGGCAGGCGCGCGGGTTGACCAGACAGGAGGTGATCTGCCCGCTGAAGGTGTGGTCCAGGCAGGCCTGGTTGCAGCCGATGCAGGTGTTGATGGCCTCCGGCTTCCCGGCGGCGGCCTTGGCGACGAAGTCGGGGTCGGCGAGCATCGGGCGGGCCATGGAGACCATGTCGGCGCGACCCTCGGCGAGCAACTGCTCGGCGATTTCCGGGGTGTTGATGCGGTTGGTGGTCACCAGCGGCACGGACACCTCGCCCATGAGCTTCTTGGTGACCCAGGTGTACGCACCGCGCGGCACGGAGGTGGCGATGGTGGGGATACGCGCCTCGTGCCAGCCGATGCCGGTGTTGATGATCGTCGCCCCGGCGGCCTCGACGGCCTTGGCCAGGGTGACGACCTCCTCCAGGGAAGAGCCGCCCGGGACCAGGTCCAGCATGGAGAGCCGGTAGATGATGATGAAGTCCTCGCCGACGGCCTCGCGCACGCGCTTGACGATCTCGACGGGGAAGCGCATCCGGTTCTCGTACGAGCCGCCCCAGCGGTCGGTGCGCCGGTTGGTCTGCAGGGCGATGAACTCGTTGATGAGGTAGCCCTCGGAGCCCATGATCTCGACTCCGTCGTAGCCGGCCTGCCGGGCGAGGCGGGCGGCGCGGGCGTAGTCGTCGATGGTCCGCTCGACGTCGGCGTCGGTGAGTGCGCGGGGCGCGAAGGGGCTGATCGGGGCCTGGAGCGCGCTCGGGGCGACCAGGTCCTGGTGGTAGGCGTACCGGCCGAAGTGCAGGATCTGCATCGCGATCCGGCCGCCCTCGCGGTGCACGGCCTCGGTGATGGCCCGGTGCTGCTCGGCCTCCGCCTCGGTGGTGAGCTTGGCGCCGCCCTCGTACGGCCGGCCCTCGTCGTTGGGCGCGATGCCACCGGTGACGATGAGCCCGACGCCGCCGCGCGCACGGGCCGCGTAGAACGCGGCCATCCGCTCGAAGCCGCGCTCGGCCTCCTCCAGACCGACGTGCATGGAGCCCATGAGCACGCGGTTGGGCAGTGTGGTGAATCCCAGGTCGAGCGGGGACATCAGGTGCGGGTAACGGCTCATCGGGCCCTCCGTGCGCGGTGTCGTCGCCTCTGTTGTAGAGGACGCCGACCCGATTGTGCAACAAGTTGCATAACTGCATCGAGGTGAACCCGATCACTCTGTAACTACCAGTATGTACACTGCCGGCGAAACGCAGGACCCCTTCCAGGCCCTGTCGGGGCACGACGGCGAGGCACAGTACGCCCCGGCCCGCACTCAAGCGCAGACGACCGGGGCGCTGCAGCCGGGCCGGCGTCACCGGCTTTCGAGCAGGACGTGCAGTTCCCTCTCCTGGTCCCCGGAGGCCGAGGAGAGGTTGCGCACCGCGAACAGGGAGTCCAGCGTCCTGTGGAGCCGGTTGATCGCCCAGTAGCTGCCCTGCGCGTCGGCCTCGACGCTGGACGCGAGCCGGGCGGGTGGCTTGCAGGCGTGAGTGTCGGTGACTTCGAACGTGCCGAGCCACACCATCGGGCGGGTCTCGTGGAGCTGCTGCGGCACGTCCTCGGCGGACCGGTCGGACTCGAAGCACTCGCACAGCGCGTCGAACACGATCCGGGCGTCTTCCTTGCTGCATCCGCTGATCTCGAGGGAGACGGACTCCTCGTGCAGTCGCTCACGGTCCATCGTGATCGCTCCTCTCGTGACGGTGGCGCGAGCCCACGGGTTCCCCGCGAACCGCGCCACCTCCCCAGAAAACCACCACTTTCCGGGAACGCACCACCTGTCGCCCGCGCCGGAGGCGGCAGAAGCTCAGCTGCGCGAGAACTTGTACGTCTTGCTGTCCGTGAGCACGCAGAAGCCCGGCGATATGACGATCACGCGCAGGACGCCGGTCCGGCGGTCGTAGTCGATGCCCTCCGTCTCGAAGGTGCCCGAGCAGGAGCTGCGCAGCGGCAGCTGACGCAGGGCCGTGACATGGCCGGAGACGTCCGCCGAGCCGGGGGCCGCCGACAGGTCGATCTGGAGCAGCGGCTTGGTCATGCCGAAGAGGGAGCCGTCGGGGTCGTCCGAGGAGCACAGCAGGGTCGTCGGGCCGGAGAAGTCGCAGCCCTGGACGTCGCGCACGGCGTGGTCGAGGTGGACCGTGGAGGCCTGCGGGAGGTTCGCCGACGGCGAGGTGCCGGCGTTCGCGCCCGGTGTCGGGAAGACCAGCAGGCGGTTCATCGTGCCCCACTCGCCCGCGAGCATCCACTGGCCGTCGGGCGAGATCGCGTCCCAGGAGTTGTTCAGGGCCTCGCCGGGGCTGAGCGTGTGCACGTACTCCGACCAGGCGCCACCCGGCGCCTGCACGCGAAACATCTTGGAGTTGCCGGAGTCCTGCTGGTACGGCTCGATGTAGTAGCCGTTGTACGAGGCGTCGGGGTCGCCGACGTGGTTCCAGCCGCGGCTGGAGACGCCGAGCGGGATGGTGCCGATGCCGGTGTACCGGTTCGGGCTGTTCGCCGGGATCTCCACCGAGGTCAGACCCTGGCTCTCGGTCAGCGGGTCGGCGCGGTCGGAGCCGGTCTCGGTCCAGGTGTCGGCGGCGAAGGCCGGAGCGGATGCGGCGAGGGACACGACAGCGGCGGTGGCCAGGGTGACGAATCCGGCGAGGACGGTGTGACAACGTTGCCGGACGGACGGGGACGCGGGCATGGCCGACTCCTGGGACGGGGGGGGTGGGGACACTCGGTCGGCGGACAGTCTGGCCGCGTCGCGTAGTCATGTACAGACCAATAGGGCAACATGAGCGTGAACTTCCCGGCCCCGGGTACGGCCCTGCGCGTTCGGGCAGGTCATTCACCGCGGGAGGCAGCCGCACCGCGGATGCGGCCGGCCCGGTGACTTCGGCGGACGTCCGCCGCTGTGTTGAGAGATGGTGGAGAAAGTCGGCGACGGCGTCGGAGAGACGGGTGTGAGCGCGGTAGAACATGGGGAGTCGGCACGGGCGACGGCGTGCCGGACGGACGGGCGAAGGCGGTGCGTGGCATGAGTGCAGCCGAGGCTCCGGTGACCGAGAGCGGCGAGCCCGCGCGCGGGCCGGTGCGCCCGGGCGGGCTGCTCGACGTGCTGGGCGTCGCATCGGTGGTCCTGGACACCGAGGGCCGCATCGTGCTGTGGAGCCCCCAGGCCGAGGAGCTGTTCGGGTACACCGCGCAGGAGGCACTGGGCGAGTACGCGGCCCGGCTGATGGTGCACGAGCGGCACATCGAACTCGTCGGCAAGCTGTTCGCCGATGTCATGCGGACCGGCCAGAGCTGGGCCGGCGGCTTCCCGGTCCTCCACAAGGACGGCAGCACCCGGCTGGTGGAGTTCCGCAACATGCGGCTGCTCGACGACCAGGGCGACGTGTACGCGCTGGGGCTCGCCGCCGACCAGTCGACCGTACGGCGGCTGGAGCAGGACGTGGCGCTGTCCGAGCGGATGGTGCAGCAGTCGCCGATCGGGCTCGCCGTCCTCGACACCGAGCTGCGGTTCGCCTCGGTGAACCCGGCGCTGGAGAGGATCAACGGGCTCCCGGCCGCGCAGCACGTGGGGCGCACGCTCCGCGAGGTGCTGCCGCTCCTGAGCCCGGACGCCCTGGAGGGTGCGACCCGCCGGGTCCTCGACACCGGCGCCCCGCTGATCGACGACTCCGTCGTGGGCCGGACGCCCGCCGATCCGGACGAGGACCACACGTGGTCGCTGTCGCTGTACCGTCTCGAGGACGCGATGGACAACGTTCTCGGCGTGGCGGTGTCACTGGCCGACATCACCGAGCAGCACCGGGCCTCCGTGGAAGCGGAGGCCGCGCGGCGCCGGCTCGCGGTCATCGCCGACGCCTCCGCCCGGATCGGTACGACGCTGGAACTGGACCGCACCGCGTGCGAGCTGGCCGAGGTCGCCGTGCCCGAGCTGGCCGACGTGGCCGCCGTGGACCTGCTGGACGCGGTCGTGGAGGGCCGGCCCAGCACGCTCGGCCCCTCGGAGGCCGCGGTGATCCGGGCCCTGGCGCTGCGCGCCGAGCAGGAGTCGGACGCCGTCCGGGCAGCCGACCCGCCCGGCCAGATCGCCCGGTACGCGCCCGACCGCCTGGTCACCGAGTGCGTGCGCACGGGTGAGTCGGTGCTGGTGCGGCAGGTGAAGGACGAGGACCTGCCGCGCATCGCCCGCTCACCCGAGGCGGCCGTACTGCTGGGCCGGGCGGGTCTGCACTCGTATCTGGCGGTGCCGCTGATCGCGCGCGGCGAGGTCCTGGGCGCCCTCGACCTCAAACGCACCCGCAATCCGGCGCCCTTCGACGAGGACGACGTTCTGCTGGCCCGGGAGCTGGCGGCCCGCGCGGCCGTGCAGATCGACAACGCCCGTTGGTACCAGAACGCCCGCAACACCGCGCTCACCCTCCAGCGCAGCCTGCTGCCCAGTCATCCGCCGGTGACCACCGGCCTGGAGGTGGCCTCCCGGTACCAGCCGGCGGGCGCCACCAGCGAGGTCGGCGGCGACTGGTTCGACGTCATCCCGCTGGACGGCGGCCGGACGGCGCTGGTGGTCGGCGACGTGATGGGCAGCGGCATCAGCGCGGCCGCCACGATGGGCCGGCTGCGCACCGCGACCACCACGCTGGCCTCGCTCGGCCTCGACCCGGCGCTGCTGCTGGAACACCTGGACAAGACGACCTCGGCCCTGGACCACTCCATCGCCACCTGCGTGTACGCGGTCCACGACCCCCATCTGCGCCAGTGCCGGATCGCCAACGCCGGCCACCTGCCCCCGGCCCGGGTCCGCCCGGGCCGGCCGCCGGAGCTGCTCGACCTGCCCACGGGGGTGCCGCTGGGCGTGGGCGGGGTCGAGTTCTCCACCGTGACGGTCGACTTCGAGCCGGGCGACGAGCTGGTGTTCTACACCGACGGGCTGGTGGAGACCCGCTGCCACTCGCTGGACGAGCGCCTGGACTTCCTGCTGTCCTTGCTCGACGACCCCGCCCGCCCCCTGGAGGAGGCCTGCGACCTGCTCCTGCGGACGCTGCACCACCCCGACAACCACGATGACGTGGCCCTGCTCATCGCCCGGGCTCAGGAGCTGCTGTAGGTCACTGCTCCCGTACGCCGATCACCACATGCGCGTACGCCTCCTCCGACACCGCCAGACGGGCCGTCAGGCCGGCGTCGGTGAAGGCCGCCAGGGCCGCAGGGGCCTGGCGTTCGCTGGTCTCGGTCAGGAGGCAGCCGCCGGGCGCGAGCCACGCGGGGGCCTCGGCGACGACCCGGCGCAGCAAGTCGAGGCCGTCCGTGCCGCCGTCGAGGGCGGCCGGCGGCTCGTGGTCGCGGGCCTCCGCCGGGAGGAGCGCCACCTCGGCGCTGGGGACGTAGGGCACGTTGGCGGTGAGGATGCCGACGCGACCCCGCACGCCGCCAGGCAGGGCGTCGAACAGGTCGCCGACGTGGGCCCGGCCGCCGTACGGCGTGAGATTGCGTTCGGCGCAGCGCACGGCTGTCGGGTCGATGTCGGCGGCGTACACCTCGATGTCGCCGAGCGCGGCGGCCAGCGCCGCCCCGAGCGCACCGGAGCCGCAGCACAGGTCGACGACGATCCGTGCGTCCGGGGCCTGCACCAGGGCCTGGTCGACCAGGTACTCGGTACGGCGGCGGGGTACGAAGACACCCGGTTCCACGGCGATGCGCAGGCCGTGGAACTCGGCCCAGCCGAGGACGTGTTCGAGCGGGAGCCCAGCGCTGCGCCGGTCCACCATGGCGGTCAGTTCACCGGGGGTGCGGGCGGTGGCCAGGAGCAACTCCGCCTCGTCCTCGGCGAAGACGCACCCTGCGGCGCGCAGCGCGGAGACGACGGCGGAACGGGAGAGAGGGGAAGGAGAGGGCATGGAAGCCGAGGGCCTTTCGGGGTTCTGGAGCCGAAGGGCGCTCGCGCGGTCACCGGTGCCGGTTTCCGCGCTGTCACGGACAACTGTCACGGATATCCGTCACAGACATCCGTCACACACAGCTGTCGCAAGGAGTGAGCACCCCAGCTGACACAGCGGTAATGGGTCTCACCTCCTCGGCGGTCTGGGGCCGCGAACCGTCCGCGACCGGACGGCCACGATACCCCAGGGTCCCGGATCCGCCGTCGTCCGCGCCCGGTTCGGGGAATCTCCCTGGCGCGGCCGGGCGGGTGCCCGTTACGATCGCCGCGATGACGACTCACTCTGCTGACAGATTGGGGGACCCGTCCGCGCAAGGTGAGTGCTGATGCTCACTCAGACCGCGTACGGGAACACCCGACACTCCTTGTGGCTGCGCGTGCGCGAGTTCGCCGTGCCGCCGTCCATGATCGAGACCGCGACCGTCCGCCGCCGTGCCGGGGACTGGGCGGGGGCGTGCGCCGCCGCCGGTGTCGACGTCGACCTCGATCTGCGGTATGTCGCCCGCACCCACGGCCGTGACCTCGCGGCCCGGGTCCGCGCCGACCTCCGCCATCTCGCTCCCGACCTGCTGCGCTGGCACCTGCCGAGGATCGCGCCCGACGGGCTGCTGCGCCCGGGGCTGACCCTCACTCTGGCCCGGTACGACGGCGAGGGGTGCGCCCGGGACCGCCCGGTGCATCTGGTGGCCCGGACTCCGCCGGCCTGGGCGGACGCCGGCCAGCGGATCAGCCTCGCCCTGTGGGACGGGTCCCGCTCGGACACCGCCGCCCGGCATCCGCACCCGCGCCCCAGCCGGCGCTACCGGCTCGATCTGCACCGGCACCTGTGGGATGCGCGCAGGGCCGGTGAGCTGGGGGTGCGGTCCGGGGCCGACCGGCCGGCGCCGGACCCGGAGCCGCCGGACCTGGCACCGCCGGGACTCGGCTGTGCCGTCGACCGGTGGGCGGCCGAGGCCGGCCTCCTGCTCGGCGCCGAGGGGCGGTCCGCCGGCACCTTCGTGGTGCGACTCGGCGGGCGGCGCCGTCTGGTGCTGGACCTGGTCGCCCCCGGCGACGGCGGGGCAGTGCCCGCCCTGCGGGTCGCGGAGTCCCTGCCGGAGGGCGGTGTACCCGCGCTGCCGGTCCTGCCGGATGCGGCGACCCGGGTCCTGCCCGACCTGGAGCTGCTGCGGGCCGGTCTGCTCGCGCCCGACCGGCTGCATCCGCTGGTCGCGTCCGCACTCGTACCGGATCACGCGCCGGCCGGTCCGCTCCGCCGTCCCGGCCCGGCGGATGGATCACGCCTCGTGGAGTGCCGGGGAGCCCGGCACCGGATCGGCCTGGTCGATGGCGTCCTGGTCCCGCTGGACCACGGCCCGGAGGAGATCCGGCGGGAGGAACTGCTGGTCGCGCTCGGCGGACCGCCGCTCCCCTGTCTCCAGGCCATCGACGAGGCGCACCGGCGTCCGGACTGCCTCACGGGTGTCCGCGAGCGACTGGACCACGGCGACACCGCGGGCGCGCTGGCGGTGGTCGAGGGCCTGCTGGGTCGCGAGGCGCTGCTGCGTGACGGTTCCCTGCGGGACGCGTTGGAGGCGGCCGCGGCGCGGAAGATCACGTACGGGCTCTACCGGGCCGGTCTCATCGGCCCCGGCCGCACCCCTCCCGACCCGAATCGGCGCACCACCCGGCACCACCGCCGCCGTCCGCGCCACGCGACCTTCCTCCACTGATCCCGCTTCTCGTCCCAGCTCCACCTCCCCACCTCTGCTCCTTCCTCGGCCCCCTCTGCTCCTGCTTCGCCTCCTGGCGACTTCACACCCTCAGGTGATCACATATGTCTGCATACGCTCCCTCTGTCGCGCCCGATGCCCCCTCTGACACTCGTCAACTCGACGTAGCCGCGGACCTGTTGGCCCTGCTACGGGACGCGAGCACCGAACCTCGCACCGACATCCAGCTGGAGGCACTGACCCTGGCCGTGGCCGCCGATCTCCCGGTGCTCCTGTGGGGGGAGCCGGGCATCGGCAAGACGGCGGCGCTGACGCAGTTGGCGACGGCCCTCGACCTGCCGCTGACCACCGTGATCGCGAGCGTCCACGAGCCGTCCGACTTCTCGGGGCTGCCCGTCGTAGGGGACGATCCCGCGGAACAGGGGGTGCCGATGGCCCCGCCGGACTGGGCGGTGCGGCTGGTCCGGGCCGGGCGCGGACTGCTGTTCCTGGACGAGCTGTCCACCGCTCCCCCGGCCGTCCAGGCGGCCCTGCTCCGGCTGGTGCTGGAGCGGCGGATCGGCGCGCTGCAGCTACCGCCCGGCGTGCGGATCGTGGCCGCCGCCAATCCGCGGTCCTCCGCTGCGGACGGCTGGGAACTGAGCCCGCCCCTCGCCAACCGGTTCGTGCACCTCCAATGGACGCACGACCACGACGTCGTCGTACGCGGCCTGGGCGGAACCTGGCCACGGGCCACCCTGCCCCGGCTCGATGCGGGGACACTGTCCGGGGCCGTGGACTTCGCGCGGCGTGCGGTGTGCGGTTTCCTCACCGCGCGTCCGGGGCTAGTGCACCGGCTGCCCAACGGTGAGACCCGCCGGGGCGGTGCCTGGCCGTCGCCCCGCAGCTGGGAGATGACCCTGCATCTGATCGCGTTCGCGACCGCCGCCGGCTCCTCCCGCGAGGTGCTGTCCCTGCTGGTCCGAGGGACGGTGGGGGACGGACCTGGCCTCGAACTGCTGGCGAGCCTGGACCGGATGGAGCTGCCGGATCCCGAGGCGGTGTTGGCCGACCCCGGGGGTGCTGTGCTGCCCGAGCGCGGGGATCTGCGGCAGGCGGTTCTGGACGGTGTGGTGGACGCGGTCCGCAAGCTGCCGGAGCGGGACCGCTGGGACGCGGCGTGGACGCTGCTGGTCCGCGCGATGGAGAGCGGGGCCCCGGACGTGGTGGTCGTTCCGGCGAGCACCCTGGCCTCCCTGCGCCGGGAGGACTGGGACGTACCGGCGGCGATCGAGCGGCTCGCCGGCGTGGTGTCCTTGTCCCGGCGTGCCGACGAAGCCGGCCGGCGGGCCGCCGCCGCGACCGGGCCCCGCCGATGACGGCCGATGTACCGGGGGCGCTGGACCTCGGCAAGCTCTTCGCCGCCCGGCTGCACGCGGCGCGGGCGCGGCCCTACTTGGCGACGGCCCTGTTCGCCCTGCACACGGTGGAGTCGCGGCAGGTGCCGACGATGGCCGTCGACCGGCACTGGCGGTGTTACGTCTCACCGGGTTTCGTGGACCGGACGCCCGTGGAGGACCTGGCCGGTGTCTGGGTGCACGAGGTGGCACACCTGCTGCGCGACCACCACGGACGCAGCGACCGGGTCGCCCGGGAGCGCGGGCTGACGGGCCTCGGGGAACGGCTGCGGATGAACATCGCGGCGGACCTCGAGATCAACGACGACGTGTACGGTGACGGGCTGGTGCAGCCCGAAGGAGCCGTGCGGCCCAAGGATCTCGGGCTGCCCGAGGGCGAGTTGATGGAGGACTACCTGCGGCAGTTCCGGCTCGGTCCGCGGCTGCAGGCGCTGGCCTGGCTGGACTGCGGCAGCGGCGCCGACGGGCTGGACCGGGAGTGGGACCTGGGGCCGGACGGCGCCCATGGGCTCAGCGAGCAGGAGCGGGACGCGGTGCGCTTCCGGGTGGCGCAGGGCATCACCGGCCGGCCGGGGAGCGCCCCCCAGGGCTGGCAGCGGTGGGCGGAGGAGGTGTTCCATCCGTCACAGCCCTGGCGGGAGTTGCTGGGTGCAGCGGTCCGCTCGGCGGCCTCGGGCGCGGGCTCGGGCGACGACTACAGCTACGGCAGGCCGGCGCGGCGTTCGGCGGGGGTGCCGGGTGCGATCCTGCCGAGTCTGCGGCGCAGGCCCCCTCGGGTCTCGGTGGTCGTGGACACCTCCGGGTCGGTCAGCGACGCCGAACTGGGCAGTGCGCTCCTGGAGGTCGCCGCGATCTCCCGTGCCGTGGGCGGCCGTCGTGATCTGGTCACCGTGGTGTCGTGCGACGCGGCGGCCCAGACCGTGCAGCCGCTGTGCCGGGCCGAGGGGATCGAGCTGGTGGGCGGCGGCGGAACGGATCTGCGGACGGGCTTCGCCCGGGCACTGCGGGCGCGGCCTGGGCCCGATGTCGTCGTGGTCCTGACGGACGGACAGACGCCCTGGCCCAAGACGCGGCCGCCGTGCCGGACGGTGGTGGGCCTGTTCCCCCGGCAAGGGCCGGGGCGGCGCGTGAACGAGAACAATCCCGAGTACCGGCCGGATTCTCCGCCGGAGTGGGCACGAGTGGTGACGATCGGTCAGGCCGGCCGGTGAGCTGCGCACGGGAGGGACTGCGTTCATGGCCGAAGTGCGCGCCCCTGCTCCCCGTTCCATGCGTGCGCCAGGGCCGCACCAGCTTGGTGCGGTACTGGCGCGCGATGATGCTGCTCGCTTCGGCCGGCGGCAACCGAGTGCCGGTGATCGCCCAGCTGGTGCAGGCCGCTGAGGACACCGTCGGGGATGTGATCCACCGGTTCGATGAGATCGGGCTCGCCTGCCCGGACCCTCAGTGGGCGGGAGGCCGCCCCCGCCTGCTCAGCCTGACGGCGAGGACTTGGCCATCCAAGCGGCCACCTTCCCCCCGACCGGGCTCGGCCGGCCGTTCACTCACTGGTCCGTCCGCAAAACCGCCGCCTACCTGCGGAAATTGCACGGCCGCTTTGTCCGGATCGGCCGCGAGGCATTGCGGGTCCATTTTCCCCTCGCGGCCTCACCTTCCAGCGCACCAAGTCGTGGAAGGACTCCCCCGATCCCGAGCGCGACCCAAGTCCGACCGCATCGAGCAGGTCCTGGCCCCCTTCCCGGACCGGTTGTTCTCGCTCGGCGAGTCCGGGCAGTTCGGCATCCGGCCCACCGCCGGGTCGTGCCGAGTCGGGCGGGGCCGGCCCGAGCGAGTCTCTGCGACGGGCCGCGAACACCCTGGCCGCGCAGAAGTCGCCGTTGCCCGTACTGGCGAGGGATCCAGGTGGCCCGGCCGCGGCGGTCCGGTGAATCTGGCGGCCTCACGGATGGCGGTCCCCCGGCGACCTGGCCCTGCTGCTGATACTCCCCGGCTCGACGGGCGCGGAATGACCTCGACAACCGACCGAATGTGTACTCTGCGTAATCAATAGGCACTCACAGTGACACCGTGAGGGGAGTCGCCATGCCCATGCTGCTGATCAGAGGAAAGTTCAAAGTGGAGGGGGGCTCCAAACCGGATGGCGACACCCTCCCGTTCATCCCGGACAACGTGGCCGACTGGAAGCTCGTGCCCGGGGACGGGCAGATCGTGCCCAAGGCCGACGGCCGCGCGAGCATCCGGCTCGAAGGGATCGACGCCCTGGAGACCCACTACGGCGAGAAGCCGCACGTGGAGCACCAGCCGCGGGGCCTCGCCCACGAGGCCGCGGACGAGCTGCTGAAGTTCCTCGGCTTCGACACCGTCCTCCGGGACGACGACGAGACCGTCGCCACCACGCCGGACGCCGTTCCCGGCTGGATCCTCACCCGGGGCGCCGACGTCTTCGGCCGCTGCGTGGCCTTCGTCGGCAAGGGCACCCCGCCCGTGTACAGCGGCTACTGGACCGGCGTCGACGACGACCTACTGAAGCGGACCGCCAACCACCGCCTACTCCTGCTCGGCCTGGCCTACCCGACCTTCTACTCGGGCCTGCCGGTATACCTGCGCGAGCTGCTCACCGACGCCTCGGAGAAGGCGAGGGCGTCCGCGAAGGGCGTGTGGAAGCCCGACAGGACCCTCGACGGGGCGAAGGTCACCGGAATGACCTCACTCACGGACGACAGGACCGGCGCGGTGATCCTGCCGAAGCTGTTCCGCCGCCTGAAGGACTACCTGGACTTCATGGGTACCGAGTCGTCACTGGCCTGCTTCCGCGCTTTCCTGGCCGGGGCCACGGACGACGAGTACCGCCTCCTCCCGGACTCCGAGACGCTCTACAGAGGTCTGCACCACATCGTCGAGGTCACCGCCGACAACACCGTGAAGATGACCCGCCCAGCCAGGGAGATCGTCTTCAACGAAAAATGAGCGGGAACCCGCCGGGGCTCACGGCCCCGGCGGGTCGGTGCCCACCCGGCTCGGTCGTACAGCGCCCTGTCCGTGGTCCACACCGAGGACCACTGCCCGGCCACGAATGGCGAGGCACGGGTTCTCCGGAGCCTGAGCCCGCTTCTCGACACAGCACAACAGCCATGACCACCAGGAGGGTCCGCTCGACCTTCAATGACACACGCTCAGGTTTTGATGGCACGGGACAGCCCGGCAGACATCACCTGCTACTGCAACGGACGCGGCTCGGGGCTCAGAGGCTCGACGCGTGATCGGGGACGTAGGTCTGCAGGTCGCGCGGTGGACGCTCGTAACCGGTCGCTGGAGGCCGCGGCGGAAGCTCAAGCACCGGAGGCGGCACGTCACGGTAGGGCAGGGTGCTCAGAAGGTGGGCGATCATGTTCAGGCGGGCCCGGCGCTTGTCGTCGCTCTCCACGATGTACCAGGGCGCCTCGGAGATATCGGTGTGCACCAGCATCTCGTCCTTGGCCCGGGAGTACGTCTCCCACCGAGTGATCGAATCCAGGTCCATCGGCGACAGCTTCCAGCGGCGCAGAGGGTCCTCCAAGCGGCGCCGGAACCGTTCCTGCTGCTCGGTGTCACTGACGGAGAACCAGTACTTGCGCAGCAGGATCCCGTCCTCCACCAGCATCCGCTCGAAGATCGGGCACTGACGAAGGAAGAGCTGATACTCCTCCTTGGTACAGAAGCCCATCACGTGCTCCACACCGGCCCGGTTGTACCAGGACCGGTCGAGCAGCACGATCTCCCCAGCGGCCGGCAGGTGCTCGACGTACCGCTGGAAGTACCACTGGGTGCGCTCGCGCTCGGTGGGCTTGGGCAGCGCCACGATCCGGGCGATGCGGGGGTTGAGGTACTGCGTGACCCGCTGGATGGTGCCGCCCTTGCCGGCCGCGTCCCGGCCCTCGAAGATCACCACCAGCCGAGCACCCTCGGAGCGCACCCACTCCTGCAGTTTCACCAACTCGGTCTGCAGGCGCAGCAGCTCCTCCTCGTACGTCTTGCGCGGCAGTTTCGCCGTGTGCTTGCCTGCCATCTCGACTCCCCGCTCGGCGACTCACGGAGTCGCCACGCTCAAGGTCAAACGCCTGGACGCCAAGGTACTGATCGAAGAGTAGCCGCGCATTCCAGACACCCAATGATCTCGCCGGGCACGGCATCGCTCCTGAGCGTCCCCGAATGATCTTCGAGAGGGCTCCTACTCGTGCGTTTCGCCTGCACCGCCATCGTCATCCAGGGTTGTCAAGCATCTGCACCGGCAGAAGCCGCACAAAGCCACGAGTCACGTTAGGCACGTACGTACATGGCACGTCCTGGGATTCCTGGACGGTGGATTTCCTTGGCCGTGCCGAGTTTGTTGCGGATCTCGGCGATGCCTGCGATGACATGGTTCATGCCGCAGAGAGACGCCGAGGCCTTCCGCCGAGGGCGCAGAGTGCGGACCAGCCTTCCCGCCCCGCCGGCCGCGGCCCCGTCTCCGGACGGGCGAAACGAGCTGGTGGACGGATCTCCCCACGATGACTGTCAGGAACCGTCGACGCTCCGAAGTGCACCCGTGACGAAGCCCTTCGTCAGTGCGGCGGCCGACTCGATCGGCACGTACTGCCCATCCGGGGGGAAGAAGTCGAGGGTGCCGACCGCTCCGTAGTTCGCCCAGAAACAGGTGGTCATAGGAAAGGTGTCGGTGACGTTCTTCTGGCACTTTGTCGCCAGGGTGCGGCTCGTGACGGCCTGGGGCTTTCCGATGAGGTTGCGGCCGTAGCCTTCACTGAGCTGCATGGAATGGTTGAAGATCTTGTCAAGTGATGCCGTCGGGGCCGCGACCTTCTCGTACAGCGTTGTCCTGGCGGTGAAGGTGGGCGCCGACACCGACAGCGTGCCCTTGCGGAGAATGATCCGTGGGCTGCCGAAACAGGAGACTTCACCCGCGACATCACTGCCGCCGTCGATCTCCTTCAGCCCGTCATCGCCATAGACGCCCATGTCCAGGTCGCTGCCGAACCGGAAGCCCCCGTCACCCTCATCGCATACCAGGCCCTCCATCGCTGGCACGACGACCTTGGTGTAGCGGATGCCCGGATCGGCTGCCAGCTTCTGCACCGTCGCCGACTCGGCCTTGCCGGAAGCCTTCGAACTCCGGTCCGCCTGCGTATCGGAGCCGCATCCGACGACGACCGCTCCCACCGCGATGACGGCCGCCGTTGCCCTCGGTATGGTCATGTCCACTGATTCCCCCGGGAGTTGCCGTTAATGATCAAGGAAATGGTGATCTTACGACAACCGGTCACGTTTCGAATGCCGGCAGCCGCGGGCCGGGGCACGGAAGACACCTGGTTGGCAGTAGAACGTCGGTGACCAGTCCCTCAGCCGCCGACGAGGGCCACGAGTTTGATGAAGACCAGGTGGGGATCGACGGTGAGATCCACGACGTCGTCGAGGTCCTCGACCTGGCGATCGCCGGCCAGCACGAAGAATCCGTTGGCCAGGAAGGCACGTTGGGCGATCTCGGCCTGGCGCTCCCAGTCGATGCGGCGGGGCTCGCGGAGTCGGTAGCCGTTCAGCTCCGTCTCGGCGTCGTCGGGGCGGACAAGACCGTGGAAGCGGTCGCTCGGGCGGGCGTTGTGCCGGGCGACCTCCTGGCGGACCCGTAGTCTGATCAGATCCCGTACGGTCATCCGATCCGGCAGCCCGGCGACCTCCCATTCGGTGACCGGCTTGCCCGCCGCGGTCTCGTCCCGGAACCTCACAGTGGCCATCAGGCACCTCGCTTGATCTGCGTGAGGATGGACTCGTCAGTGATATCGGTGTCGGCGGCGAGCAGCACTGCCTTGCTGAGGATCAGCGACAGCCGTTCGTCCTCGAACGGCAGGAACACCTTGCCGTCAGCCCTGCCGCGCGACGGGACGATGCACAGGTAGGCGTCGTCCGGTTCCATCAGGATGTTGGCCGACCCCAGATGGATCTTGTACGTGCGCAGATCGCCACGGACGATCAGGAAGCGACCGTCGAGCGTGCACCGTTCGGCGATCTTCAGGCGCGGCAGGATCCGTTCGAGCGCCTCGCGGCGCACCTCGGCGCTCGCCGTCAGCGCACCGAACGTGGCCGTCCGCCAGTACCCGGCATAGTGGTTCTCACCCCGATCGGTCCAGTCGGGATCGGCGGCGATCGAGGTCACGCCGACGAAGAGGTCCACGTCGCGCATCGCCTCGCTGAACACCAGCGGGGGCACCTCCGACGGCGGAACTTCCCGCCAGCGTCGGCCCTCTCGCCGCTCGAAGCGGACCTGGTCCGTCGCGGCGTAGTCGGGCGCGTAGCCGCCGCCGTCGTCCGCGGCAGGCTCGTGGTGGAAGCAGGCTCGCCACTCACCGTCGCCGAACTCGGCCCGCGCCACCCCGGCGTAGCCGCCGTCGTACCGGCCGAGGAAGTCGGCCTGCCAGCCGCGCTCCTTGAACAGCGCGTAGAGCTGCCGGTAGTGGACGATGTGGGCGGCGAACCGGTTGGAGTAGCCGCTGGTCTCCTCCTCCGCCGGAGTGAGCAGGTAGATCTCCCGGAAGGCCTGTTTGAAAGGCTGCCGCAGCCGCTCGGCGATGAACCGCTCCCGCCACGCCCTGATGTCGTCCGTCGACGCCCGGATCGGATGCCACAACCGGACGCGCTCGGGCCGGCCGGGAGGCTCAGCCATCGGTGCCATCGCACGCCACTCGCCGTCGGCGTCCTGGAACTCCCAGATCAGGCCGCGGACGAGAGTCCCGGTGACCGGATGGTCGCGGTAGTGGCGACACCACTCGTCGTACGGCCACTCGCGCCCGGCCGACATCAGCGCCTCGACCCGGGCCCGCTCACCCGACAGTGTCGCCCGCACCTCCTTGGCCAGGACCTTCAACTCCTGCAGCTCGTCCGGGAAACCGTCCTTCAGTGCCGTCGGAGCCGTGCGGGACGTCCCCCCGTCGAGGCGTGTGAAGGTGAGCCGCACGGTCGCCGCTTCCTCGACGGCCACCCGTATCCGGTGTCCGGCCAGATCCCGTTCCAGCGAGCCGTCCGGCGCCAGGCCGTGGTCCGGCACACTGCGCTCGATGAGCTGCTCCGCTGTGACGCCCTGTTTCCCGGCCGCCGTCACCAGCGCGGTGTCGAGCTGCTTGCGCAGAGCCCGGTGCTTGATCCGGGACTGCAACCGCCACAGGGCCTCCAGAGAGGCCGGATCGCCGGTCTCTGCCAGCGCGTTGATCGCCGCGCCCGCGAGCTTGAGGTCCTCGATCACGCCGGTTCCGGGGCCGCCGGTCCGCAGAGCGAGCGCGCCGAGGTGCTGCGCCGCCGCCGGGCCGCCGGTCAGCGCGGCCGCCCAGACGACGCCGCGCGCCAGGTCCCCGTCGTTCTGGTGGACGACGTAGTGGTAGTGGTAGTCGCCGTGGAGCCAGCCGGTGTGGGCGCCGCTTCCTCTGCTGCACAGCGGATCGTCCTCGGCCAGCGCTCGCAGGACGTCGGCCACCAGGTCCCGCGCCGACGCCGCGTCCGCGAGTTCCAGGCACGTCCGCCGCCACCTCTGCGCGGGACGCGGTCCCGACAGACTCGCCAAGTGCCGTACGAGGCGTGCGAGTTCCGGCGTCGGAGAGGTCTTCGCGTGGTCGCTCAACGGGGTGGCCCAGTGAGCGTGGGCCGGGATCAGTCCCTCGGGGATGTGCGCCTCGTCCCCGCTCGCGAGCAGCGAGCCGAGGCGCTGGACGAGCGACGCGCGCCGGCGCGCCTCGACCGTGGTGCCCATGAGCTCCGTGTGTGCGTGCCGCAGCCAGGGCACGACCGCACGGCGGCCGTCGGCGTCGAGCTGGTCGGCGGCGTTCAGCACGGTCCCCAGCGAATCGGCGAACCAGAAACCCATGTCGTACTCGGTGGCGCGGAGCAGCATCACCGCGACCTCGTCGGGCGTCCAGCCGCGCACCCGCGAGATCAGGGTCCCGATCTCGGCGTCGTACTGCCACAAACTCGTGTCGTCGAAGCAGGCGGCCAGCATCAGGCACAGGACCGCGGCCCTGCCCTCCTCGTCCGCGCAGGCCGCGAGCCGCCCGTCGATCTCGGCCTGCGTCGCCGCGCCCGCCGCCTCGAATCCCCGGTGCTCGTGCCCCATGGACCGCCGGAACTCGGTCCGCTGCCGTTCCAGGAGGCCGACGAGCCAGCGGACGCGTTCGAGCGCGGCGGACCTCACGTCGTCGAGCGAGTCGTTCCTACGGGATTCGGCCACCAAGGCGTCGTACAGCATGGCGGGATGATGACAGAGGGGACTGACAATCCGATCGGCTCAACTGCACGGCTGTACACGCGACCTGTGGATCCGACTGCTGGGGCCCGGAGGTGGGCGGAGACGAACCACAGCGACCGACAGCCATGCAGGGCACGGCCTAGAACAGCGGGCCGGGCGGAGGTCCGGGGGTGGGGCCGTAGGGCGGTGGGCCCCACTGCGGCGGAGGGGCCCACATGGCGGCGAGCCGTCGACGGTGACGGCTGCGGCGGACGGCGGTGACGACGACGATGGTGACGGTTGCGGCAAACGCGGCGAGGAAGCAGCCGATCCCCGCGGCGATGCTGCCGATCGTCGCCCCCACCTGCGGCTTGTCTCCCAGCGCGAACTCGGCCGGCAGCTCTGAGGTGCAAGTGAGCGTGTAGTCACCGCTGCCGGCGGGCTTCACCTCGAAGACGCGCTCCCAGGTGCGGGACCCGACGCTGATGTGGAAGGTGCTGTCCGGCTGGGTCAACGACCCCGGCTGCATCCCCGGGATCCAGCAGTTGACCCGGCCCTCCCCGGACTGGGAGACGTAGATCGCCTTGGTCTTCCCCTGGACGAAGCTGAACGTCTGGGAGTCGCCGCTGGAGAAGCTCCGGGCGGTGTCGATCGAGTCCACCGTGTTCTTCACCGTCACCACGATGAAGGCGGTGCCGACACCAGCCAGTAGGAGCCCCAGCACCGCAGCTACCAGGTACCAGATGCGCCGAGGCCGCAAGTCCTTTGCCGGGATGTTCGGCGACGGAGGCGGCGGGCTGCCGTACGGTGCTCCCCAGGGGGTCTGTATTGCCACGACGTCGCATCGTACGGCAGTCGCATGGAGCGGCGGGCTCTCCAGCAAGTCGCGGACCAGCAACGCGTCCTTGTGGGCGGCGAGCTTGGACCCCAGGTCGTCCAACCGGCCGCTCAGACGCCCACCGTCTCCTCGACCTCTTCCTCGGCCTCTTCCGCGTTCCGGTGCTCCGCCATCTGCCTTGCCTGCTCCGCGTTCGGTGCGGGCTCGGGCAAGGCGGTCGTCTGCACAGTTCCCCGGGACCGCTCGTACACGGCCGCGACCGCGGTCACGGCGAGGCCGACGACCAGCCAGACGAGAAGCGTCCCCACGTTGCGCGCGAGGCCGTCGTCGGCGAAGTACAGCCGGCTGCGGATGCCCTCGACGAAGCCGGCACCGTTCCAGAAGGCGTGCAGGGTGCCGAAGAATCCGTTCTGCAGCTCGGGCCTGAACAGGCCGCCGGAGCTGGTGAAGTTCAGCATCACGAACAGCACCATCATGGTCAGCGTGGTCCACCGCTTGAGGAAGGTGTGCAGGCCGACACCGATGAAGAGGATGCCCGCGGAGTAGAGCCAAGCCATGCCCCACACGCTCACGAGCCCGTGGTGCGCGAGGTGGAACACCGGCCCGGCGAGCAGGGTGCCGATGCCGCCGACCACGACGGAGACGCCGAGCGCGAGCAGCGCCCGTATCCGCATCGGGAGCGTGGCGCCCGCTGCGCCGAGGGCGGCGACCGAGGCGTAGGAGCCGATGCTGAGCGCGATCAGCAGGAAGAACAGGCCCTGTCCGGTGGGGTCGTCGGCGACCGGCGCGGCCACGTCGGTGACCTTCAGCGGGACGCCCTCCTTGGCGGCGACCGGTGTGAAGACCTTCTCGACGGCCACCGCACCCATGTCGGACGCGGCGGTGGCCACCAGCAGTTCGGGCACCTTGGCGCTCGGCACATACGCGCCGGTGACGTCGCGGGACTTCAGCAGGTCCACGGCGTCGGCGCGAGTGGCGACGGTGCGTACGTCGAGCTTGTCCCCCGCGGTGTCCTTGACGGTCTGGGCGAACACCTTTGCCGTGGGCCCGGCGCCGACGACGGCCACGGGCAGGTGGTTCGGCTCCGGGGTCACGAAGGCCCCCATGTACGCGAGCCCCATGCCCAGGCACATCAGCAGCGGGGTGATCAGGTGCGTGAGCACATGGCGC
This sequence comes from Streptomyces sp. NPDC005728, assembly GCF_040630895.1. NCBI lineage: Bacteria > Bacillati > Actinomycetota > Actinomycetes > Kitasatosporales > Streptomycetaceae > Streptomyces > Streptomyces sp. NPDC005728. Next base: position 525 of record NZ_JBEXYL010000057.1, on the reverse strand, counting down.
AGTGCCGGTGACCTCATCGCGGAGAACCTCCAGTAGTTGGCTTATACAACTTTCACTTCAAGTTGTACTATACAACTAGAACGTCGGAGGAGGTATTCCCGTGACAGCAGCGGAGACGGCCGTCGAGACCATCCAGCGCGAGATGACGATCTTCGCCCGCCGGGCCCGCGCCTCGGCGGGCCGCATGCACCCCGAGCTGTCGCTGGTGTCCTACACGCTGCTCGGGCACCTGGAGGAGTGCGGCGGCTGCCGCGCCACCGACCTGGCCGCGCACTACGCCCTGGACAAGTCCACCGTCAGCCGCCAGGTGGCCGCGCTGGAGCGGGCGGGGTTGATCGAGCGGCGCCTGGATGCGGAGGACCACCGGGTCCAGGTGCTGCACCTGACCGAAGCCGGCCAGGAGATCCTCGCCCAGGTCACCCGCAGTCGGGGGGGGGGGCGGCCGGGGGGGGGGGCCCGGCGCGGCAGGTGCCCCACAACCCGGACACACAACCCAAAAAAAAATAACACATAGTTTTGGTGGTG
>NZ_JBEXYL010000056.1:0-64065 GCF_040630895.1 Streptomyces sp. NPDC005728 | reverse complement strand
GCCAGTTCGGAGATCCGGTCGCCGAACTGCGAAACGGACTGCCCGGCCCAGAAGCGAACGAAGCGCTGGTCCCGCCAGAGTGATGTCGAGGGGGCTTGTCTTGTCGCTCCAGAAAATCCCCTTCGGGATCGGCGACGGGCGTACCCCATGCCCGGTCCTAGGCCGGTTCGCCCCGCCAGGCTCCGTCGCGCTGGGCCCAGCGCACGGCGGGGGACACGGCGAGTCCGGCCACGGCGAACCCCACGCCGAGCACCGCCCAGCCGAGCGTGCCGTGAGCGACCGCGGTGACCGTGACCAGTGCCGGTCCCGCCATCATCCCCGCCGACATGCCGGCGCCGAACACTCCCTGGTAGACACCGTGCGCGCGGGCGTCGGCGAGTTCGTAGCCGAGGGTCCAGCCGCCGGCTGCCGACAGCACTTCCGCGAAGACCTGGACCACCGCACCGACGGTCAGCGACAGCACCGCCCGCACGGGGGACAGGCCCGCCGACAGGGCGTAGGCGGCGCAGGCCGCCGCCAGCAGCAGCCCCGACCACCCCAGCGCCCGCACCGCGCTGGGCACTTGGGAGGCGCGGCGGGCGACCCGCACCTGAAGGAGCGCCACCAGCGCGCAGTTGAGGATCATCAGCAGGGCCGCCGTCCAGCGCGGCGCCTCGGTCCGTTCCACGATCCACAGGGGCAGCCCGACCTCGGACAGCGTGTACTGCACGACCAGCACTGCGTTGAGCACGGTCACCGCGAGGAAGGGCAGGTCGCGCACCGCCCGCCAGCGGTCCGCGGCCGGTGCGTCGGCGTCCAGGGCCGCACGCTCACGTACGTGCGCCGCCAGCGGCAGCCGCGGCACCAGCAGCGCGGGACCCGCGAAGGACAGCGCGTTCAGCACGATCACCGCCATGTACGCGCCCCGCGTGTCGAGTTGGAGGGCGACCGCACCCAGCGCGCCGCCGACGCCCATCCCGACGTTGGTCACCATCCGCAGATACGCCCGTGCCTCCACCCGCGTCGCCGCCGGCAGCACGTCGGCATAGAGCGCGCCCTGCACCCCCCGGCTCGCCATCTGCAACGTCGTCGCGCAGATCACCGCGGCGAGGAATCCGGCGTAGGAGTGGACCAGGGCGTACGCGGCCGTGGCGATCCCCGTGCCGCCCCACAGCAGAGCCCCGACCCGCCGGGCACCCCACCGGTCCGCGGCCCGCCCGGCGGGCACCCCGGCGGCGACGCCCACCAGGCCCGCGGCCGTCAACCCGACTCCGACCGCGGTCGCGTCCAGGCCGACGATGCGTGTGAAGTACAGGACGCCGAGCGGGAAGTACAGCCCGTTTCCCAGAGAGTTGACGGCGGTCAGCACGGTGGCGAGGCGCAGCACCGGGTCGGCCGGCAGCAGCCCGCCCGCACGGGTGGCGCGGCCGGCCTCGGGACTGCCGTGCTGGTCAGGGGCGGGTGAGACGGGTGTCGTGGTCATGTCCGACAGCCAACCCGGTCTGCACCGGCGTCCGACAATGATTTAGCGTGGCACTCAATGATCGAGTTCCGCTTCGCCGTCGGCGACCTCGCCACCACCTCCTTCGCCTACTCCCCGCTGCAGGAGGCGGTGTTCTCGCTGCGCTGCCTGCACGACCCGGCCCGCTATCCGCACCACCGGCCGTGGCTGCGCCGCATCCGCCCGCGCCTGGAGGACCTCGACCGCGAACTGCTCACCGCCCTCATCGCCCCCTGGCTGTGGGTGCCCGACTTCCTCACTCCGCGCCCGGCCCGCGCCCGCCCCGCGTTCGCCGAGGAACTCGACGAGGTCCGCCGCACCCCGGCGGAGGTGGTCGCCGCCGACTTCCGCACCACCTACCGCACCGACGACGCCCTCCCGCCGGTCGTCGCACGGGGCCTGGCCGACCCGGCGGCCTTCCTCACCCGGCTCGCCGACGCCGTGGACGCCTACTGGCACACCTGCCTCAGCGACGACTGGTGGCCGCGTGCGCAGAGCATCCTGGAGGCCGATCTCGCCCATCAGGCACGGGTGCTGGCGGAACAAGGGGCTGCGGCGCTCTTCGGCGGGCTCGACACCCGGCTCGTGTGGACCGGCGAACAACTGCGGCTGACCGAGAAGGGCGACACCGCACCCTGGCCGTCTGCCGACATCCGCATCGCGGGACGCGGCATGGTGCTGATGCCCACGCTCTTCGCCCGCGGCGTCCAGACGTTGCTCGACCCGTCGCGCCCGCCGTACCTCGCCTACCCGGCCCGCGGCCGCGCCACCCTCTCCGAGGCACCGCCACCGGTCACCGACCGCGCCCTGGTACGACTCCTCGGCCGCCCCCGCGCCCGCCTGCTCGGCCTGCTCGCCGAACCCGCCTCCACCACCGAGCTCGCCCACCGCCTCAACGTCACCCCCGGCGCGGTCAGTCAGCACTTGGCCGTTCTCTATGACGCCGGCCTGCTCAGCCGCACCCGCAGCGGCCGCACCGTCCGGTACACGCGCACGGCCCTGGGCGACGAACTGTGTCGCTAGGGGCTCTCTGTGGCCCTCCTGTGACGTGCCCCATTGCGAGGGCGGGCCCGGTGCCGCCAACCTCTGGTCGAACGGATCTCCGAAGAATTGTTATCCGGGGCTCACTGAGCGATCTCCCAGGTATCGGACAGCACCGTTCGGCATCGAGGACAGGGAAGCGATTGATGAGTACACAGCACACGGTGGAGACGGCGGCGTTGGTGACCGCTGCCCGTGCGGGTGACCCGCAGGCCCAGGACGCCCTGGTCAGCGCGTACCTCCCGCTCGTCTACAACATCGTGGGGCGTGCTTTGAACGGCTCGGTCGATGTCGACGACGTGGTGCAGGAGACCATGCTCCGTGCCCTGGACGCGCTGGGCGGGCTGCGTACGCCCGAGAGCTTCCGCTCCTGGCTCGTGGCGATCGCGATGAACCAGGTCCGGGCGCACTGGCAGGACCGGCAGTTCGCGCCGGGCGCCGTCGAGGAGGCCGAGGACCTCGCGGATCCGGGCGCGGACTTCGTGGACCTGACGCTGATGCAGCTCCAGCTGTCCGGCCAGCGCCAGGAGACCGCGCGCGCCACCCGCTGGCTGGAGCCGGACGACCGAGGACTGCTGTCGCTGTGGTGGCTGGAGTGTGCCGGTGAGCTGACCCGTGGCGAGGTCGCGGCAGCCCTCGAGCTGTCGCCGCAGCACACCGCGGTACGGGTGCAGCGGATGAAGGCGCAACTGGAGGCGGCCCGCGTGGTGGTGCGGGCGCTCGACGCGCAACCGCCGTGCGAGGAACTGCGGGGCATGCTGGCCTCCTGGGACGGCCGGCCGTCGGCGCTGTGGCGCAAGCGCATAGCCCGGCACGCCCGCGGCTGCGCGCACTGCTCCGGTCTGTGGAGCGGTCTGATGCCCGCGGAGGGACTGCTGGCCGGTCTGGCACTGGTCTCGGTGTCGACCGCGCTGCTGGCGAAGCTTGCGCACGGTTCGGACGGGATGGCCATGGCCGGTTCGGCGTCTCGGCCGGACACCTCCGCAGTTCGTGCCGAAGCGGACCCGGCGGCCGGGCACCGCGCTCCACGCGGCCGCACGGGATCCCGGGGGGAGGCTCGCAGGCGCCGACGGATCCGGCGCCGGGCCGTCGGCGGCGCCGTCGTCGCGGCCTGCGTCGCGGGTGGTGGCATCTTGTACTTCGGCACGGACTCCGGGACCGGTAACGAAGGGGCGACCGCCGCGCGGACCGCCGGCGATCCCGTCGTCGACCTCTCCGCGCCCCGTGCCGTCGAGACCTCGCAGTCGCCCTCGGCCACTCCGACACCGTCCGCGTCGCCGTCGAAGAAGGCGAGCGCCGCCAAGAAGACCCCCCACCCCCCGAAGAAGACCGCATCGACTCCCACACGGTCGGCGCGACCCCCGCAGCCCGCGCCCAGTACACCGCAGTCGCAGTCGGCTCCCTCGGGCACCGTGGCGCAGGTGGTCGCGCTGGTGAACAAGGAGCGGGCGGCCGCCGGCTGCGGGCCGCTCACGGAGAACGCGCAGCTGGAGCGGGCCGCGCAGGGCCACTCCGACGACATGGCCGCCCGTAACTTCTTCGAGCACACCAACCCGGACGGCGCGGACCCCGGGCAGCGCATCACCGCCGCCGGGTACCGCTGGTCCACGTACGGGGAGAACATAGCCAAGGGCCAGCAGACGCCGGAGTCCGTGATGGACTCCTGGATGAACAGCCCCGGCCACCGTGCAAACATCCTCAACTGCTCGTTCAAGGAGATCGGCGTGGGCGTCCACCGGGGGTCGGGCGGCCCGTGGTGGACCCAGGACTTCGGCGCCAAGCTCTGACGCGGGCCGTCGTACGGTCAGGGCGGGTCGAGGCCGGGACAGCACAGGTAGGCTGAGCCGACCGTGATCCCCGCCGAATGGGACCGACCTCATGGAACTCGCCTTCACGGGCCGTGTGATCGAATGGCGGGGGCCGTCGCCGTACTTCTTCGTGTCCGTGCCGGACGAGGTGTCCGAGGACATCCGCGAGGTGGCCGCGATGGCCACGTACGGCTGGGGCGTGATTCCGGTCGAGGCCCGGATCGGTGAGACCACCTTCACGACGTCGCTCTTCCCGAAGGGCGGCGCCTACCTGCTGCCCCTGAAGAACGCCGTACGCAAGCCACAGGGCATCGCCGAAGGCGACGACGTGATCGTGGAGATGGCCGTACGCCTCTAGAGGCTTTCGGCGGGAGCAACAGCTCGATCCGCGCCCACTGCACATCTGTTGACGGCGCACTCGGACGGACGGCCGACCGATCCGAAGGAAACCGACTGGCCGGGGCCGGGGCAGTCAGAGGCGGCGGCTCCGGCGCCGGGCCCGGATGAGCCGTTGCGCCACGATGTGGCCCGAGCCGCCGCCGAGACCAGGGCCGGGATGGGTGGAGGCACCGATGTGCCACAGACCTCGTACCGGTGTGGCGTGCCGGGAGGCGCCGGGCAGCGGACGCCACAGCAGGTTCTGGTCGAGTTCCGCCGAGCCGCCATAAGGATCGCCGTTCACCGCGTTGGGATTGTACGAAGCCAGGTCGGTCGGGGTCACGGCGTCCCAGCCGAGCACCTTGCCCGGCAGATCGGGGGCATGCCGGGCCACGCGGGCAAGGATCCGGCGGACGAAACCTTCGGTCAGTTCTCTCGTCCAGCCTTCCGCGACGTTCAGCTCACCTGCCGCGTCGCCGACGGGAACGTAGGGCAGTTCCTGCAGTTGCAGCCACAGCGCGGCGGCGCCTTCGGGCACCCGCGTCGGGTCGAGAACGTACTGCTGGCCCACGACGACCGTGGGCCTGCGGGGCAGCAGGCCCGCCTCGGCCTCCGCACATGCGATGGCGGTACTCGCCGACCCGTCGCTGAGGTGCAGCAGCGGTACGGCTGCCAGGCGCGCGTCGTTCCAGGTGAGCGGGGCGGAGAGGGCAACGTTGATCTGCATCGCGGCGCGCCCGTACCGGAATCGCCGTGCCTGGTCGCGGACTGTGGGCGGAACCGGGGCGTCCGGCGGCAGCAGCTCCCCGTACAGCGCGGTCGGGGTCACCGAGGCGAGGACAGCGTGGCCGGACCGGACGGTCTCGCCGCCGCAGACGACACCCGTGACCTTCCCGTCCGTCAGGAGGAGCCGCTCCACCGGCTGCCCCGTGCGGACCTCCACCCCCTGTTCTTTCAGGAGTTCCTCGAATGCACGGACGAAGTTCACGGCGCCGCCTGCCACCACGGGCAGGCCGAAGCCGTGCACCGTGGCGGCGAGGAGGGGCAGCATCAGCCCGCCCGAGGCATGGTCCGGCGACAGCCCGGCGTGCAGCAGCCACGGCGTCCACAACAGGTCCGGCTCGTCGCCGCGGAACTGGCCACGGCAGTACGACCGGGCACTGGTGACCGTGGCCCGTAGCCACGCCTCCGTGCCGGCCAGCCGTTCCCGGCGCAGCAACTGTCCGACGTACTTCAGCGTCCGGAACGAACGGGGGTCGCCGCCCAGGAGACCACCCATGATGTCGGCGTTGTCGTGGAATCGCTGCAGCATGGCGAGATAGCCGTCGCGGTCCGAGGCGTGCGTGAAGTCCTGCACCGTCGTACGCACGTCACGGTGGGCGAGGACCGTACGGCCTGCGTCGGTGACGGTGCCGGTGACGAAGCCGTCGGTATTGCGGTACTCCAGGCCATGGCGGTGCAGGGCTTCACCGAGGGCGGCGTACGCGGCGCCGGACACGAACAGCGGATGCCACGACGCATAGGTGTCGTGCAGATAGCCGGGCAGGGTCCGCTGCTCGGTGGCGATGAACCCTCCCAACCGTGTGTTGCGTTCGACCAGGGCGACCGACCAGCCTTCCGTGGCCAGTTCGGCCGCGGCGACCAGGCCGTTGACACCGGACCCGACGACGATGGCGTCGACCGCAGGTGACATGGGTGCTCCTCGGGGGGATCGGTCGTGCTCCACGACCTCACCAGATCGACCGGGCAAAGGCCCGCAGCGCCGCGCTGCAGGCGGGACCGACCTTTCCTTCGTGCAGGGGCACGTCCGTGTACTCCGTGTACGTGGTGTATCGACGGCAACTCTGTGATCGCGTTGTCCGCAGCCCCTTTTGCAGGCCCCGCCGGCCGACCGGGTCATCGCAGGGTCCCGGTGACCGGGCGGTGCGGGCGGGGCATGGGTGCGTGGGTCAGGCGTGGTGGCCGGCGCGGGGCGCGTCCTGTACGGCGCGTGCCTGGCGGGCGAGGGCGAGCAGCCGACCGTCGGCGGACCAGACGGCGCTGTCGTCGATCGCCCAGCCGGCGCCTGCGTGTTCCGTACGGATCCGGACGAGTGCCCAACCCCGGAGGGGAGCGCCGTCGAGGGCGTCGGTGAAGTGCACGGTGAGTTCGGCCGTCGGCACCGGGCACGGCGCCGTCCGCACGGCGAACAGTCCGGGTGGCAGGGCATCGGCCAGGATGACCACGGTCTCCGCGTCCAGGTTCCGTCCGTCGGTGAAGCGCATCCAGGCGAGGAGTTCGGCACGTTCGCCGCCGCCCAGAGGGCGGGCGTCGGTGGCGGGGCGGATCTCCAGATGTTCGGCGAAAGCGGCCAGTGCGTGCGGCAGAGTCAGTACCGGACACGCGTCCGGTCCGGGCACGGCGGGCGCGGGCAGGCCGATGTACGCAGGGCCGGTGCCGCGCCGAGCGAACACGGCCGAGCCGGTCAGCGCCGGCGCGCCGTCCTGCACGGCGGTGACCGAGGACATGGACGTGCGTCGGCCTTCCCGCAGGGTGGTCACGGCGAAACGCAGCGGACGTTCGTCCACCGGGGCCAGGAAGTGCGCGCCAAGGGTACGAACCGGCGTCCACTCCCCTGACTGCGCGGCCAGGTCCCTACGCATCGCGGTGAGAGCGAGGGCGGCAACGTAACCGCCTTGCGCCCCGTTCCAGGACCACCAGGAGCGGTCGATGCGGAGGGCGCCGTCGTCCGCCGCACGCGTGCCGCCGTCGGCGGCCGCCCTGTCAGTGATTGACCCAGGCATTTCGCCCCTTCGGGGGAGTGGGCTCGGACCGGATCCACGATAACCTAGTGAGTTGGAAAGTCAAACTTACTCGCGAGCGAACGCGCCGACACCTCTGCATCCGTCGCCGGATCTCCCCCCATGATTGCCTTGACAACAATTGCCGCGGCAAGCATGCTGAAGGTGTGACTACGACACACGGACTGCACGACCATCTCGGCTACTGGCTGCGACGGCTCTCCGACGAGGTCCACGCCCGCTTCGAAGCCGAGATCGGCCGCCACGGCGTCACCGTCTCCCAGTGGGGGGTGATGGCGAGCGTGTTCCACGGTCACACCACCACCAAGGCGGTGGCGCAGCACATGGCCATCGACCCCGGGGCCGTCTCCCGGCTCGTGGACCGCCTGGCCGCCAAGGGCCTCATCCGCCGCGAGCCCGATCCGGCCTCCCGGCGCTCCGTGCTGCTCGTCCTCACCGACGAGGGCCGCGCCCTGGTCCCCGTTCTGGCCGGCCTCGCCGACCGGAACGACGCCCACTTCTTCGGCTCGCTGGAGGCCACGCAGCGCAGCCAGCTGGAGAAGTGGATCCGGGACCTCGTCGGCGAACCCCACCCCGCACCCCCGCACGACAATCCTGAGGAGCGACCATGATCGCCCGTTCCGTCACCAAGACCGTGAGCATCGACCGCCCCGTCGCCGAGGTCTTCGCCTTCCTGGCCGACCCGGCCAACTGGTCGAAGTGGGCCGTCGTCAACATCCAGTCGATCGAGTCCACCGACGACCCCGACTGGTGGGCCATGTCGACCCCGGTGGGCCCGGCGAGGCTCCGCCTGCGCCCCGACGCCGAGTTGGGCGTCCTGGACCACGACTACGTGGACGACACCGCGTCCTGGCGTGTCCCCGCCCGCGTCGTCCCCAACGGCGACGGCGCCGAGTTCATGATCACCTTCTGTCAGCCGCCGACGTTCGAGGACCGGTTCTTCGACGAGCAGACAGCCCTGGTCGACACCGAGCTGTCCGCCCTCAAGGAGATCCTCGAAACGCAGGCGTGACGCTGTGGGGGGAGTGCCGACGGTCACCAATAGTGTCGTCGGCCGGCGACCGCGTGCCCCATGGACCCCATGATCCACAGGACCGCGCCGACCACCAGGAGGATGACTCCGATGGTCCACAGGATCGAAATGCCGGTCAGGAAGCCGATGATGAGCAGAATGACGCCGATGGCGATCATGGTTTGCCTCCCGCTGGTAGCAGAGTTCTTGGCGTCCGAGTGCCCCGAACCGGCGGGATATCCCATGCGCGGCTCCGAAACTTCGCGGTCACCCCAGCGGCCGGTCAACGGCTGCGGCCGTCCGGCCGCGGAACGAGCCGCAGCGCGTGCAGGGCGGTGCCGAGGTCGGCGAGTGCCGCGGGGTCGGTGAGCGAGCGCCCCGTCAGCTTCTCGACCCGCCGGAGCCGGTAGCGCACCGTGTTCGGGTGGATGAAGAGCCGGTTCGCCGTCTCGGCGGCGACGCCACCTGCCGTGAACCAGCGCCCGAGCGTCTGCAGGAGCCGCGCCCGCTCGGCCGCCGGCAGTTCCAGCACCGGCCCCAGCACGACCTCGACCAGGCGTGCCGCCTCGGCAGGAGCGGCGGCCACCAGCATGGCGAGCGGGCTGTCGTCGAAGCGGGCCACACCCGGCCCGTCGCCCGGCAGTCCGGCCAGCGCCAGCCGGGCGAACCGCAACGCCTCGGGGGTGTCGCGCAACGAGTCGAACCGCGGGCTGATCCCCACCCGCGCCGAACGGTGCCGCAGCGCCCGGCGGATCACCGTCTCGGCATCGGGGTGGGTCAGCGAGAGCAGCCCGATCTGCTGGTCGGGCAGCAGCCGCCAGGCCGACGGCACACCGGTCTGCCGCAGGGCGGCCTCGATGCCGGGCAGCGGATCTCCGCCCGGATCCGGCACGGAGGCGGCCACGACCGCGTACGGTCCCCGCTCCGGCAGGCCGAGTTGCCGCGCTGTCTCCCACAGGGTCGTCCGGTCCGCGAGCGCGCCGGTGAACAGCGCCTCCACCAGCGCCGAGCGGCGCGCCTCGCGCCGCAGGGCCAGCTCGGCGCTGGCCTCGCGGTAGGCCGCCGCGACGGCCTCCGCGTACCGGCCGAACTGCGCCCAGATCTCCGACGAACCCGCCACCAGGAGGGCGTCGGTGACTTCCGGATGCCGCTGGGCCTCGTCGACCATCTGCGCCCAGAGGTACTCGAAGCCGATCCGGTAGGCGTGCAGGGTGTCCGCGAGCGGCACACCCTGCTCGGCCCGGAGACGACCGGTCCGCTCCGCCGGCCGCACATCGGGTTCCGCGTCGAGCGCGAACCGCCCGAGCAACTGGTCGGCGTTGGCCGTGCAGGACTCCCGCAGCGACGCGAACGGGATCAGCGAGTCGTCGGCGTACGACTCGACCTCCGCGCGGATGCGCAGGGCCATCCGCTCACCCAGTTCCGGCAGGCGTACCCGCAAGGCCGCGCTCACCTCGGACAGACTCATCTGTGCAGCGTACGACGTGGACTTTGTCTCCCAGAACAATCCGCGTGCCGGTGAGCTGTCCGTCCGGCCATGGACGGCCCACAACACGGACGCCACGATGCCGTGAGCGTCGGCGGGGACGGCCGGCGCAGCGAGCATGCACGCAAGGAGGCATCATGGCCAATCTGGCGGAATTCCTGGCGGAGACGGCGGGCCGGCACCCCGAGAGCACCGCATTGCGGCTGGGGACGGCGACCACCACCTACGCCGAGCTGGACCGGCTGAGCGCCCAGGCCGCCGCCCTGCTGCGCACCGAGGGCCTGCGGGCCGGCGACAGGGTCGCGCTGATGCTGCCGAACGTGCCCGAGTTCGTCGTCCTGTACTACGGCATCCTGCGCGCCGGCGGGATCGTGGTGCCGATGAACCCGCTGCTCAAGACGCGGGAGACCGAGTACCACCTGCGGGACTCCGGCAGCGTGCTGCTCTTCGAGTGGCACCAGGCGCCCGGGGAGGGTGCCCAGGGCGCGGCCGCGGCCGGGGTACGGCACATGGCCGTCGAACCGGCCGCCTTCTCCGCCGAACTGGCCCGGCTGGACCCGCACGACGAGATCGCCACCGTCGCCGGTGACGACGTGGCCGTCCTGCTCTACACCTCCGGCACCACCGGCCGGCCCAAGGGCGCCGCGCTGACCCACGCGGGACTTCGCCACAACACCGAGGTCAACGTCGTCCATGTGCAGCGGATGACGCCCGAGGACGTCATCGTGGGCTGCCTGCCGCTGTTCCACATCTTCGGACAGACCTGCACCATGAACGTGGCCGTGCGCAGCGGCGCCGCGCTCACCCTCGTTCCCCGGTTCGATCCGCAGACCGTGCTCGACGCCATCGCCCGCGACCGCGCGACCGTCTTCGAGGGCGTGCCCACCATGTACGCGGCCCTGCTCCAGCACCCGGGCGCGGCCGAGGCCGACGTGTCGACCCTGCGCATGTGCGTCTCGGGCGGCGCGTCCCTGCCGGTGGAGATCCTGCACGGATTCGAGCGCCGCTTCGGCTGCATGGTGCTGGAAGGCTTCGGCATGTCCGAGACCAGCCCGGTCGTCTCCTTCAACCACCCCGACCGCCCGCGCAAGGCCGGATCCATCGGCACGCCCATCCGTGACGTCGAGGTGCGGCTGGTCGACGACCACGGCCGGGACGTGGTCGCGGGCGAGGTCGGCGAACTCGCCGTGCGCGGACCGAATGTGATGAAGGGCTACTGGAACCGCCCCGAGGAGACCGCGGCCGCCATTCCCGACGGCTGGCTGCGCACCGGCGACCTGGGCCGCCAGGACGAGGACGGCTACCTGTACATCGTCGACCGCAAGAAGGACCTCATCATCCGCGGCGGCTACAACGTCTATCCGCGTGAGATCGAGGAGGTCCTGCACGAGCACCCCGCCGTCGCCCTCGCGGCGGTCCTCGGCGTGCCCGACGAACGGCTCGGCGAGGAGGTGGCGGCGGCGGTCGTCCTGCGTCCGGGAACCGAGGCGAGCTCCACGGAACTCCAGGAGTACGTGCGGGAGCGGGTGGCGGCCTACAAGTACCCGCGCCAGGTGTGGCTGGTGGACGCCCTGCCCATGGGCCCGAGCGGGAAGATCCTGAAGCGGGAGATCTCGGCTCCCGCGCACTGAGCGTGCGCCACGCCGTGGTGCTCGCCGGACCGAGGCGGCCCACCGGCTCGCAGCGCCCTCATGACGGGGGAGGGGGCTGGTTCCCGGGCGCGCCGGTTGCGAAGATGTGCCCATGACCATGTCCCACGGCCCCCGCCGGCCCACCATCGCCGATGTGGCCCAGGCGGCGGGGGTCTCGCGGACCACGGTCTCCCATGCCCTCAACGGCATCGGCAAGGTCGATCCGCGGACCCGCGAGCGCATCAGGACGGTCGCCGCCGAACTGGGCTACCGGCCCAACCTGCGCGCCCAGCGCCTGCGCCGGGGCGAGGCCAGGGCGATCGCGCTGGTCTCCTCCATGCCCTTCGCGGTGGCAGGCGGCCCCTCGCGGCTCGGCTTCTACATGGAGGTGGCCGCCGCCGCGGCCGAGCGTGCGCTCGTCCACGAGTACGCGCTGGTGCTGATCCCGCCCGTGCAGTCCGGATCACCTCTGTACTCCGTCGACGTCGACGGCGCGATCGTCGTCGAACCCGAGGCGGACGACCCGGCCGTGGCCCAGCTGCGGGAGCGCGGGCTGCCCTATGTCGCGCTGGGCCGGCCCACCGCACCCGACGACGACGCCCCGTACGTCGACCTGCACGGGGGCCGTGTCGCCGAACTGCTCCTGGAACACCTGCGGGACCAGGGGGCCCGGCGCCCGGCGCTCGTCGTCGGCGAGGGCGCCCGCCACTCCTCGCTCGACGCCCGCGCGGCCTACGAACGGGCGGCGGTCGCCCACGGCTGGACGCCGCTCGTCGCCACCGCGCCCGAGGCCGGAGGCGAGCAGGCGGGGTACGACCGGTGCGCCGCGCTGCTGGCACAGCACCCCGGCATCGACGCGCTGTGCGTGCTCGTCGACGCCTTCGCTGTCGGCGCGGTACGTGCGCTGCGGGAGGCGGGCCGGCGCATCCCCGACGACGTGATGGTCGTCACCCGCTACGACGGCCTGCGCGCCCGGACCTGCGAACCACCGCTCACCGCGGTCGATCTGCGCCTGGACCGGGCCGCAGCGGACGCGGTGGAGTTGTTGCTGGCACGGCTCGCCGGCCGACCGGCGCCGGCGGCCACGGGAGCCACCTCACCGGCGGAGCCCGGGCGCAGGGTGCCCGCCCCCGAGCCCCGGCTCGTCCTGCGCGCCTCGTCCCTGCGCCGTCCGCCGACGACAACGGATACCGTCGACGGGCAGCGGACGGGCGCGGAATCCGTCAACGGTCCGCGGACAACCGCCGACTGAGACCGCCGGCACCCGCGGCCCCGGTCCCCGACACCGCGTCAGGCACCCGTCATCAGCACCACCCCCGACACCAGCGCGAAGACCAGGACGAAACCGCGCATCCTCCGCGCGTCGACGCGCCGGTGCACCAGGCGGCTCAGCCACGCCCCCGCCGCCAGGGCAGGCAGGAGCAGCACCGCCCGGCCGGCCTCCGCCGCCTCTCCCCGGCCGGTGCCGAACAGCAGGGCGAGCGAGGCGACTTCGCCGACGAGGAAGCAGACGGCGACCGTGGCGCGCAGCTCGTCCGGCGGCCGGTGCTGGTAGACGAGGGCGAGCGGCGGGCCGCCCACCCCGGTCGCCGTCTCCGTCAGCCCCGTGAGGACTCCCGCGCCCAGATAGGCACCGCGGCCCGGCGTGAAGGCGGGCGCGACGAGACTCACCAGCGCCGCCAGCACCGTCGACGCACCGACGACGACCCCGAGATCCCCGGCGGGGATCACCCACAGCAGGGCCAGCCCCGCCGGTGTCGCCGCAAGCCGCGCCGCCGTGATCCACCCGGCACCCCGCACATCGAGGCTGTGCCGCTCCCGCCAGGCGACGTACAGATTGAGCGGGATCATCGCGGTCAGGACGAACACGGGCAGCAGCCCCGGATCGAGCAGCCCCGCGACAGGAGCCACGATCAACGCGAACCCGAGGCCGCTGGTGCCCTGCACGAACGCGGCCGCCGCCACGGTCAGCGCCAGCACCGTCAGCGCGGCGCCGCTCATCGCCCACCGTCCCCGGCCGGAGCCGCGCCCCGCTCGCCCGGCCACCCCGCCGCACGGCTGCGCGCCACCACCGACGTCGGATGGGCCCGGGTCACCTGGGCCCGCCGTACCACGTGCGGGGCCAGCTCCGCGGCCTGCCGGACCAGCGCCGGCCCGTCCCAGTCCAGCGGCTGCCCCTGCCACAACCGGAGCCGCCCGGCGACGAACACGGCGCCGATCTGGTCCCGGTTGCCCCGTCTGACCAGCTCCCACGGCCGGTCCCAGGACGGTTGCATCTCCGGCCCGGTCACGTCCACCAGCAGGAAGTCGGCCGCGGCACCGGCCGCCACCCGTCCGGTGAGCCGCCCCAGACCGGCCGCGTCCGCGCCGCCCGCGGTGGCCCGGTCCAGCCAGGTCCAGCCGGCACCGCACGAGGAGTCGCCGATGGCCAGGCCGTGCCCGAGCCGCTGCGCGAACTCCGCCGCGTCGGCGAGCCGGAAGCCGTCGCCCCGGGTCGCGTCGGTGCCCAGCCCGAAGCGGACGCCGCGCTCGGCGAACGTCGTGGCCGGGGCGACCGCGTTGCCCTTCCAGGCACTGGCGACCGGGTTGTAGCTCACCGCCGCACCACTGTCGGCGAGCAGCGTGACCTCGGAAGGAGTGAGCAGCGTCGCGTGCGCGGCCAGCAACTGCGGGCCCAGCGCGCCCACATGGTGCAGATACTCCAGGGGCCGCAGCCCGTGCCGTTCCAGAGAGCGTTCGACGGCGACGAGGTGTTCGTTCACATGGATCTGTACGACGGTGCCCGCCTCGGCGGCGAGGCGCGCGGTGGCCGCCAGGGTGCGTGCGGTCGCGGCCTCCGGCACCGACACGGCCAGCGACGGGTGGACGAGGTCGTCGCCGCCGTAGCGCGCCAGATGCTTCTCGGCGGCGGCGAGCACGGCATGCGGGTCGGCGTCCTCGCCGGTTCCGTCGGAGGAGTCGTTGCAGACGATCCCCAGCACACAGCGGACTCCCGCATCACGCGCCGCCGAGGCCACCACGTCCACGTCGACCGGGGCACGGGTGCCCGCCTCGGCGACCGTCGTGAACCCGCCCCGCAGCGACTCCCACGCGGCCAGTTTCGCGGCCACGTAGGCCGATTCCTCGTCGAGCGCGTCTTCCAGCGGCACCCACACCCGGCGGAAGATCTCCGACGGCTCCCCGAAGGCGAGAGCGCCGCCGAAACTCTGCGTCAGATGGTGGTGGGTGTCGACGAAACCGGGCATCAGCACGTGTCCGGGCAGCGGGACGGGCGTCAGCGACGGGTGCGTGCGCACGATGCGCTCGGCGGGGCCGACATCGAGGAACACGCCGTCCCGCACCACTACCGCGTGCAGGCCCATGGGCCCCTCGGGGGTCAGTGTCTCGTCGGGGACCAGCAGCAGCGCCTCGTCGCGGAGTCGGTCGGGGGACAGGTCGGTCATGGTGCTCCGGGTGTCGGTCGGGCAGAGGGGCCGGCGGGGGAGGCCGGTCATGCGCGGGCCGCCGAAGAAGGCTCCTCGGCGGTCGGCACCCCGACGCCCGGAGTGCGCCGCCCCACGTGGTGGAAGAGGAAGTTGAGGACGGCCGCGACGAGAGCGCCCACGGCCACCCCGCTCTCCAGCAGGATCCGCACGCCGGACGGGAAGCCGGTGTACGCACCGGGAACGAGGATCGGAAGCAGGCCGAGCGCGAGCGCGACCGCGCACGTCACCATGGACGTGTGGTTCTCCAGCTGGGCCCGGCCCAGCATCTGCACGCCCAGTACGGTGATCACCGCGAAGACGACCATCGCGGCGCCCCCGACCACGGCCGACGGCATCACACTGATCGCCCGCGCGACGGGGGGGAGGAAGCCCAGCACGACGAGGACGACGCCGGCGGCCGCGGTGACGTACCTGCTGCGTACTCCGGTGACCCGTACGATGCCGATGTTCTCGCCGCTCGTGACCATCAGAGGCAGCCCGAGGAAGCCGCCGAGCAGCGACGTCAGGGCGTCCCCGCGTACCGTGCGCGGCACGTCGGACCGGATGTCGATGTCCTTGCCCACCGCCTCGGCGTTGATGACGGTCTGCCCCGTCGCCTCCGCCATGGACGCCAGGCTGTACAGCATCAGCGGCAGCGCGGCGAGGACGTCGAAGACCGGCGCGCCGAAGGGCAGCGGCCTCGGCACCCCGACCAGTTGACCGGTCAGCAGCCCCACCGGACGGACCTGGCCGACGGCGAAGGCCAGGGCCGTGCCCGCGATCAGGCCCAGCAGGACGGCGAGTTGCCGCAGGACCCCGCGCAACAGCCGGGTGAAGGCGACGATCAGGCCGATCGTGGCGAACGCCAGCCCCAGCCGCACCGGATCGCCGAACCCCGGTGTGCCGGGCTGACCGGTGACCAGCAGCGCTCCGACCCGCACCAGATTCACCCCGACGATCACGATCATCGTGCCGATGACCAGGGGCGGGAAGAACCTGAGCAACCGTGAGAACAGCGGCAGCACCAGGAAGGTGAAGGCCGCGGTCAGGATCACCGCGCCGGTGGCCGTCGGCAGTCCGTGCTGCTGCGCGATGGCCATGAACAGGATCAGCGGCGCACCGCCGGGCAGCATCACGAACGGCAGCCGCGGCCCGAACTTCCAGGGGCCGAGGGACTGCACGAGCGAGCCGATCCCCGACAGCAGCAGCGCCGCCGAGAGCAGGTCGACGGTGAGGTGCGGACTCAGCCGGAGGGTGGCGCTCATCAGGAAGATCGCGGAGATCGGCGTCGCCGCCATGACGAGGACGTGCTGGACGCCGAAGAGAAGGATCCGTCCGAGGGGGCGGGACTCGTCGACGGGATGTACGGGACTGGACACGCGCGGGCTCCGATCGGCTCGCTCGGCTCAGGCCTCGACGATCCGGCCGTGGACGGCGGCCAAATCGATTTGGCCATATCGATTTGGCCGTCAGTATGGCGGTGCGGAACGAGGGTTGGTCAAGAGTCCGGACGGAGTCAGCCGGACACGGCTCCCGTTCGCCCGGTCGGCACGGCGACCTCCTCTCGCGTGGTGGCCGGGCGTCCGAACAGCACCGCCGCAGCGCCCAGCCCGATTCCGGTCCCGAGCAGCTGGGCCGCGACGAACGGCACGAGAGAGGCGGGGGCGATCCCGGCAGCGGTGTCGGTGACGGTACGGCCGATGGTCATCGCGGGGTTGGCGAAGGAGGTGGAGGAGGTGAACCAGTAGGCCGATCCGATGTACGAGGCCACGGCGACCGGGGTCAGCCGGGCGCGGCCGGTGCGCTCCAGACCGAGGACGAGGAGGATCAGCCCTGCGGTGGCGACGACCTCGCCCAGCCACAGGTGTCCGGCATTCCGCTCGTGGGTGGAGAGCCTCACCAGCGGCCTCGCGAACATGGCGTCGGCCAGGACGGCGCCGCCGAGCGCGCCGGCCACCTGCGCCGGTATGTACGCGGCGACCTCCCGCAGGGCCGGTCCGGTGCCGTGGCGGCGGCCGACGTACCAAGCGGACAGCGTGACGGCGGGGTTGAGGTGCCCGCCGGACACCGGTCCCAGCAGCGTGAGCAGCACGCCCAGGCCGAAGACCGCGGCGAGCGAGCAGGCCAGCAGCTGCACACCGGCGTCGTGCGACAGCCGGGTGGCCTGGACCCCGGAGCCGACGGCCACGGCCACGAGGAGCCCGGTCCCGACGGCCTCGGCGGCGACCCGGCGGGCGAGGGTGCCGGTCATGCGGCGGGCGCTTGCTTCGTCATGAGAGGCAGTCTCGGATCCGCCACGGGTCCAAGGACACTGGAGGAACACCCCATCTTGTCCGGGATTTCCCGTCGGTCGCACGGAGGCCTCGCGCCTTCCGGCGGGCGGGAGCAGGGCGGCGGGGGCCGCTTCGGGATGCGGACCCCGAACGGCTCCCGGAGGATGAGGACCGATGAGGTGCCACCAGGTCTCCCCTGTTCGGCGCGAGAGGAGAGGCGATGGCAACGGTGTCCCGACCAGCGGCGGTCCGCGACCGGTGCCCAGGCATCTCGGTGACGTGAAAGGTGACCCGACGCGGCAACAGGTCCGCATCGCGCTCGTCCTGTTCGCGCTGACGGTCACGGCCGGCGCCGTCGACGCCGTCACCTTTCTCGCCCTCGGGCACGCCTTCGCCGCACTCGCGACGGGCAACGTCCTGCTGCTCGGGTTCGGGGCGGCCCGGGCGGCAACCCCGGTCGCCCGCCCCGCCGAGGCCCTGGCCGCCTTCACGGTCGGGATCGCGGCCGCCCACTGCGTCATCACCCGACTGGAGCGCCGCGGACGACGCTGGTTCGTGCGCGCCCTCGTCGTGGAGGCGGGAACGATGCTGCTCGCCGGACTGGTCGTCATCGGTACGAGCGGGACACGGGCGCCGGCCGAACCGGTCACGGCCGTGGCCGTCGTGCTGCTCGCGGCGGCAATGGGGTGGCGCAACCGTGTGATGCTGGAGGCCCGCATCCCGGACATGCCCACCACCATCATGCAGGTCACCCTGGTCAAGGCGGTCATGGACGTCCTGCCGCCACGCCCGGCCGGCGCCGCCGAACCCGTGCTGCCGCGGGCGCGACGTCTTGCCACCGTCCTCGGCATCTTCGTCGGTGGACTCGCCGGAGCCCTGCTCCTCCGGCTCGGTCCCGGACCCGCCCTGGTGTGCATCGCGGGTCTGTCGGGCTGCGCTGCGGTCTTCTACGCGCGCGATCCCCGTCTCCACCCCCTGCCCGCGGGGCACGCCGAAAAGGAACCGTGAGCCGGGGAACCGGCTGCCGGTGCGGAGGCCTCACGGACGGGGGGTCAGGACGTCCTGCAGGAGGGCGCCGTAGCGGGTGATGAGTTCCTTGCGGTCGGTCCGCAGCAGGACCTCGTCCCGCGCCACCCACAGGGCGTACAGCAGTCCGCCGGACATCGAGGCCGCAAGCCGTGCGCGCAGGTCGGCGTCGGGACCGGACAGACGGCCCCGCAAGGGCTCGATGAACAGGTGCTCGTGAGTCTCCCGGAGGCGGTCGAGGATCTGCGCCTCGTTGCTGCCGTGCACCAGCGCCAGGAAGATGCCCCGGGCGGATCCGTCGAGATCGAGGAGGAGTTCGGCGAGTCGTTCTCCCAGCTGCTCCAACGGGACGTCGAGCAGGGGTGCGTCATCGATGGTCAGGTGCATCGTCTCCAGGAACAGCAGCTCTTTGCTCTTGAAGTGACGGATCACCAGCGCCGGGTCGGTCCCGGCGTCCGCTGCGATCCGGCGGACGGTGGTCCGGGCGAACCCCTGGTCCCGGAACAACCGGGCGGCGGCGGTGTGGATGGCATCGCGGGTGGTGGAACCGGGTCCGGTCTGCAGCATGCGGCACAGCATAGGTGGCTCTCTGCCCGGCTTCGGGGACAGTCAGCGTTTCAAGAAGTTCGGTCAACAATGTTGACTCGATGGTCCGGCGCCCGCACATTACCTAGCAGTAGAACCCCGCGGTAATCCCGCGACCGGTCCTTCACGGCCGTCGACGTGCGCCTTCGCGCCCAATCCCCGCCGGCCGGCACGTCCCCCTGCTCGAGCCGCCGCATTCTCGCGCACCAGCGCGCCCGCGGGCATCGCCCTGCCCGCCTGCCTTGTGTACCCGCCCCGAGAAGAGAGAGCACCATGCCTCTGCATGCCCTGAGTCGTGTCATGACCGCGACAGCCGCCACCGTCGGTGCGCTGGCCCTCAGTTTCACCGGAACCACCGCCCACGCCACCGCACCCCTCGACTACGCCGCCCTGGGGGACAGTTACAGCGCCGCCTCGGGTGTTCTCCCCGTCGACCTGAGCAACCTGCTCTGCCTGCGCTCCACCGCCAACTACCCCCACGTCATCGCCTCCCGCACGCAGGCCCGTCTGACGGACGTCACCTGCGGAGCCGCCCAGACCAAGGACTTCACCGCGGCCCAGTACCCCGGCGTCGCGCCTCAGACGGACGCGGTCACCGCCGGCACCGACCTGGTGACGCTGACGATCGGCGGCAACGACAACGGCACCTTCATCAACGCCATGCTCGCCTGCGGCACCGCGGGCATCTTCAGCGGCGGCAGGGGCAGCCCCTGCAAGGACACGTACGGCACCTCCTTCGACGACGCGATCGACACGAACACCTACCCCGCGCTCAAAGCGGCTCTGCGCAGTGTCCGCGCCAAGGCGCCCGACGCCCGCGTGGCGGTGCTCGGTTACCCCTGGATCACGCCTGCCACGGCCGACCCGTCGTGCTTCGCGAAGCTGCCGATCGCGTCGGGCGACGTGCCGTACCTGCGCGCCCTGCAGGTGCACCTCAACGCCGTCGTCGAGCGTGCCGCCGGGGAGACCGGGGCCACCTACGTGGACTTCGCCCGGGTCTCCGAGGGCCACGATGCGTGCCAGGCCGCCGGCACCCGCTGGATCGAGCCGCTTCTCTTCGGGCAGAACATCGTCCCGGTCCACCCCAACGCCCTCGGCGAGCAGCGCATGGCCGAGCGCACGATGTCGGTACTCGGCCTCGGCTGACCGCGCACCTTCGTGAGGGACCGGGGATGCCGGTCACCTCGGCCAGGCCATCACACGACACGCGTGATGGCCTGCTGCCCTACGGCTCAACGGCTCGACTGCTGCGCCGCCACGATCGACTTCACGGTCTGGTCGGCACCGGCCAGCCGTTGCACCCGCTCGGCGAAGCCGGGGAACTGCGAAGCGATCTTGGTGAGGAACTTCAGCTCCACGGGCGCCACATTGATCTCGGCGACATCGCGCTCGATCGCCCGCGTCACGCCCTTGACGACCCGCTCCGGCGCGACGGTACGCACGCCGCCGGGCGTCGGCGAACCGGTGTTCGCGAACATGCCCAACTCGCGCACGAAGCCCGGCTGGACGATCGAGACGCCGACGCCTGTGCCGTGCAGATCCTGGCGGAAGGCCAGCGAGAAGCCGCGCAGCCCGAACTTCGTGGCGGTGTACAGCGACGACGACTTGGTGGCCGCCATCCCCGACAGCGACCCGACGAAGCAGATGTGCCCGCGCCCGGCACCCACCATGGCGGGAGCGAGCAGCCGCGCGAGCATCGCGGGCGCGCGCAGGTTCACCGCGAGCGCGCGATCGATCTGGGCCGGGGTGTAGTCGAGCACGTCGCCGCTGGAGGGCAGCGCCGCATTCGCGAGCAGGATGTCCGTACCGGCCGCTTCCTGGGCGAGGCGCTGCACATCGTCGGCGTCGCCGAGGTCGGCCAGGATCGTGCGCGCACCGTAGCGGTCGGCGAGGGGTTCCAGCGCCTCGCGTCGCCGTCCGGTGAGAACGAGTTTCGCACCGCGCGCGGACATCTCGGCAGCGAGCGCGCCGCCGATCCCGCCCGTGACTCCGGTCAGCAGAACAGTTGCCCCAGCAATGTGCACGGCCATCCTCCAGTCCTGTTCGTTCGAACGAACAATAGGGAGGGCGAGGGGTCCTGTCCACCTGGGCTTCGGACTCCGTGCCGAGTCCGAGCGGCCGAGCGCTGATGGAAGAATGAACGGCATGCCGAACGCCGCCCTCCCCGCCTCGACCTCGACGCGCCAGCGCATCATCACGGCCGTCCTCCAGATCATCGGCGAGGACGGGGTCGCCGCGGTCACCAACCGGCGGATCGCCAGGGAAGCCGGCGTGTCACTGGGCTCGGTCACGTACCACTTCGAGACCCAGCACGACCTGTTGCGGGAAAGCCTGCTGTACTTCGTGCGCGAGGAGGCGCGGTACTTCACCGAACTGGCCGACCAGTGCCAGACGGAGGACATCGACGTCGAGGACGCGGCGTCCCTGGCCGGTCAGGTAGCGTGCGGCACGGCACTCGACAGCGCCCATCTCGCACCCTTCGAGCTGTACCTGCACGCCGGGCGCGACGAGCGGCTGCGAGAGGCGGCGGCGGAGGCGTTCAGGGCCTACGACCGGCTCGCCGCCCAGATCCTCACAGCGCTGGGCGTGCCGGACGCGGAACGCCTTGCGGCCACCACGGTTGCCCTGGTGATGGGTCTGCAACTGCGCCGACTGGCCACCGGCAGCCCCGCGGAGGACCTGGTCGACGCCCTCCTGCTGCTCGCGCGAGGGGCGGGTGGCGACCACCGGTCGCCCTGAGAGCGACGGGAGGCCCGCATCCCTGGGCCCCACCGGCACGCCCTGTTCCGAAGGCGATCGGTGTCACCGGTCGCCGATCAGAATGTGCCGCCGGGCCCATGCGCTGGTGGAGTCGGCGATGGCCCGAGGTTCGTCCTCGTCACTGACCCCCCTTCCGTCGACGCACTCGCCAACAGGTCGGCGTGCCCGCAGTGACGGGCGTACTCCTCGATCCTGTACCCCGTCAGTTGCCGACCCGTGATCCCCTCTTACCCCGGACGCTCGCTCAGATCCGGGTGCTCGGCCAGTGCGGCGTGGGCCGCGGCCTGCTCGCGCTCCGGAGCGGAGCACGCAGCGTCGACCTCGGACCGCTCGGCGACAGCTCCGTCGAAGTCCGCGTCACGCTCGCGGTACAGCTTCGGCAGCGGATCACCGTCGCTGAACCAGTTGCGCCAGTCCCGGTCCACCTCGGCGAGGTGCCGAAGCAGGCCGAGCAGCGGCCGGCTGACTCCCCCGATCGGCTGCGCTCGGCGCGAATGTGGTCTCAAGGGCGTGCACGGTGAATGCATGAACACTGCCTTGTGCATCGCCTGTGCGACAGGGGCCGGAACCGCCGCATCCGCCGCGGCCGTTCGCCCGCCCCCCACGTCGTTCGCCTGTGCCGCTGACGGATAGGCGGCGACAACTCCTGGCCGACCCGCCGAGGCGGATGCGGCTCGTGGCGTCGTCGTCCCCACCAGCCGTAGATCGGGAGAGACGTCATGACAGGTGCGCCGGACAGGCGTCGAGCGGCCACGTTACGAGCGACCAGCCTCCTTCTCCTGGCCTTCACGGCAGTGGCCGCGGCGCTGCTGCAGCCGAAACCCGCTGTCGCGCACCGCGCGGCAGTCACAGGAGGCACAGAAGCACACTCCAGTGGGCACATGCCGATGCCCCACGGGTTGCGGCGCGAGGTCGTTCCCATAGCGGCGACGGAGCCCGCCGCTCCCACGCTGGCGCGTGACGGCTGGAGCGCCACCGCCACCGCCGGGGCGACCGACGCGAGCGGCCACCGCGCCCGGAAACCTCTGCCGCACAGCATCACCATCGACATGCACCACACCGCCGTCGTCTCGGGCGTGGTCTACCAACCGCGTCAGGACGGCAGCCCCAACGGCCGGATCGGCGAATACACCATCTCCCTGAGCGACGACGGCATGGCATGGGGAAAGCCCGTGGCCACGGGAACCCTGGCCGACGACGCGACCACCAAGACGCTGCGGTTCGCCTCCGCCCGTGCCCGCTACGTGCGGTTGACCGCCACCTCCGAGGCCGGCGACCGCGGACCGTGGACCTCGGCAGCGGAGATCAACCTGCTCGGGGACCCGGGCGCGCCCGTATCCGGTGTCGACCTGCCACGCGACGGATGGACCGCCACCGCCAGCAGCGAAGAGGCCCAAGCGAAGGACGACCGCGCCCAGAAGGCCCTGGACGGCGACTCCGGCACCATGTGGCACACCAAGTGGTCCGGTGCTGCCCCACCCCTGCCGCACAGCATCACCATCGACATGCACCACACCGCCGTCGTCTCGGGCCTCACCTACGAGCCACGTCTGGACGACAGCGCCAACGGTCGGATAGGCCAGTACTCGATCACGACCAGCCTGGACGGCGCCACCTTCGGGCAACCGGTGGCGACCGGGGCCTGGAAGGACGACGACACCGTCAAGGGCGCAACGTTCAGCCAACCCGTCAGTACCCGCTACGTCCGTCTGACCGCCACCACCGAGGCCGGCGGGAGGGGGCCCTGGTCCTCGGCCGCCGAACTGCGCCTGAGCGGCCCGGCCAACCCCGCTGAACACGGTAGGTGGAGCCCGGTGATCGGCTTCCCACTGGTGCCGGCGGCCACCGCTGTACTGCCCGACAACAAACTCCTGGCCTGGTCCGCCTACGCCCCCGACCGCTACACCGGGGGCAGTGGCTACACCCAGACCGCGATCATGGACCTGACCACCGGCAAGGTCACCCAGCGCCGCGTCGACAACACCAAGCACGACATGTTCTGTCCCGGTGTCGTGATCCTCGCCGACGGCCGTGTGCTGGTGACCGGCGGCAGCAATGCCGAGCGCGCCAGCATCTACGATCCCGCCACCGACGAGTGGACCTCCACCAGCGACATGAACATCGCACGCGGCTACCAGGCCATGACACTGCTCCCCAACGGGGACGCGTTCGTCATCGGCGGTTCGTGGGGCCGCGACAACGCCGCGAACAAGGGCGGCGAGGTCTGGTCGGCCGCCACCGGCACATGGCGCACACTGCCCGGCGTACCGGTCACCCCCATCTTGACCGCCGACCCGGCAGGCCCCTTCCGGGCGGACAACCACGCATGGCTGTACGCCACGTCGGACGGACGTGTCCTGCAGCTCGGCCCCAGCAAGCAGCTCAACTGGATATCCACCGACGGGGACGGCAGCATCACCCCGGCCGGCACCCGCGCCGACAGCGTCGACGCGATGAACGGCAACGCCGTTGCCTACGACGTGGACAAGCTCCTCACCCTGGGCGGCGCCTCCGCATACGAGAACGCGATCGCCACCAACCGCGCCTACACCGTCGACGTGAACGGACATGGCGGCAACCCTGTCAGCGCCCGCACCGGCGACATGGCCTACGCCCGCTCCTTCGTCAACAGCGTCGTCATGCCCGACGGAAAGGTCGCGGTCTTCGGCGGGCAGTCCTATGCCAAGCCCTTCAGCGACGGCCACTCCGCCCTGGCCCCCGAGATCTGGGACCCAGCGACCGGAGACTTCACACCCATGGCAACCATGGCCGTCCCCCGCAACTACCACAGCGTCGCCAATCTGCTCCCCGACGGGCGCATCTTCACCGGAGGAGGCGGCCTGTGCGGCGACTGCGACACCAACCACGCCGACGGAGCGATCTTCACCCCGCCCTACCTGCTCAACCCCGACGGCACCGAAAAGCCCCGCCCCCACTTCATCGGCGACATGCCCGCCAAGGTCACGCACGGGCAGCACCTGAAGGTGAGGACCGACGTGCCTCCCGGCACATTCGCTCTGGTCCGAGCCGGAGCGTCGACCCACTCCGTGGACAACGACCAACGCCGAATACCTCTGACGCCCCACAAGACCGGAGCCGACAGTTACGAACTCGACATCCCGGCCGACCCAGGCGTGGCGCTCCCCGGGACGTACCTGCTCTTCGCGCTCGACGAACAGGGTGTTCCCAGCAAAGCCGCCATCCTCGTCATCGACTCCGCCGGCACTCGCTGAAACACCTCTGCCTACGCGTGAGTGTTCGCGAGCGGCATCTCTCACCTGGCGGCGAAACGGCCCACGCGCAGACCGTCGACGACCTCCACCCTGGTCTCCTCCACCGACTGGGCGGTCGAGTCGATGACGTGCCCCTCGAGCGGACCCAGGTTCTCGAACGCTCCGTAGAGACCGACGATCGGCTCGACGTCCTTGAGCTGCCTGTCTTCGCGCTGTGAGGCCCGTGAGAGGGTCACCTCCAGGCTGGGGCGCAGGACGACGTACGACAGGTCCAGTTCACGTTTTCCGCATGCGGCGCGGAAGGCGTCGAGGAGCCAGGGGCCGAGGATGCCGTCCAGAACGACGTCGTACCCGCCGTCCGCGTACGCGCATGCCGCATCGATCATGACTTTCTGGACGACCTCGTTCTGGCGCCGGGCTTCCGGCAGATAGGGCAGGACGAAGCCCGAGCGGATCCACGTGTAAAGGCTGTCGGTGTGCAAGTGGACGGTGGGTCGTCCGGCACTCGAGGCGAGCGCGTCGGCAACCGTGGATTTTCCGGACCCGGGCGGTCCGCCGAGGAGTGTGAGACAGCCCGGTCGTGCGCTGACGACAACATCTCGGGTCGACAATTCAGGGCTCCGCATTCCCTTGAAGGGCAGGTGACAACGGCGGAGCGTAGCCAGGGGAAAGGGAGGAAATCCAAGCGGCGGAGCAAAGAAATTGCGTCAAGCGCGCGCGACATGAAATCCGTCACGGCCGAGATGCGTCAGGTCGGGGTGCGTTCGCGGCCCGCCGTCTCTGCTGGGCGGACTCCCCGCCACGCTTCAGTTGAACGCGTTCAAAATTCCTGCCACGATATGTCTCGCCATGCGGAGGCGGAACGAGAGGACCACGGTCATGACGAGCTCACTTCTCATGCCGCGAGGCCGTGTTCGGGCGGGCGCGGCCGGCGGGGGGCCGGCTGCGGGGAGCACGGCTCCGACGCAGATCCTCGACTGGCGGCATCCGTACGTTGCCTCGTTGCTCCAACGGATCGGCATGACGGTGCGCTCGGGGGACACCGCGGATCCCGCCCACCGGACAGCGGTCCTGCGTAAGGCCCACCGGTGGATCGCCGCAACCGTGCGGCCGGTGTACTCGGTGCAGGACGAGCGCCCCGTGTCGGAGGTGCTGCGGCGCGGCCGGGGCTCGTGCAGCCAGCGCCTGGCCGTACTGGAGTCCGTCGCGCGGGCATCCGGGGTGGCCACGAGGGTGCGTGGCCTGCTGGTGGACGGGCAGTTCTGGTATCCGCGTTTCCCTCGGCTGCATCGGATGATCCCGCACCAAGTGGTGCTCGCATGGCCGGAGTTCCGCCTCGAGGGCCTGTCGCCGACCGACCACCCCACCGCACCCTGGTTGACGGTCTCGGAACTCTTCGGAGGCCTGGACGAGTTGAGTGAAGGTCACGGCGGCGGCTTCACCAACGCCGGCGCGGAGACGCTCTTCGAGGCGTTGTCGAGGACGGCGATCGACTGGGACGGTGCGACGGTCTGCCCGGCCGCCGGCGCCGCCGCGTGCGATCTCTCGGCCCATGTCCTGGCGGACCTCGGCCACTTCGACTCGCGCGACGAACTCTTCGCCCGGCACGGCCAGACCCTGTGCGGGATGGCGAGGCTGCTGGCCGAGCCCGTCCTGGGCCGTCGCTCGGCGGGTGCCTGACCAGGTTCGGTCGATCGGTTCGGGGCCGGACGGCGAGGGCGGTCGCGGTGACGGCGTCGAGGAAGGCGGCAGTCCCTGCACGGGCCGGGCCTGCCCGGACGATGGGCGCCCATGCTGATCCGCTGCGCGATGAGCAAGCGCTTAGTAAGATGGGTGGCGGGCAGACCGAGTGACATGGAGGGACAGTCGTATGGCGATGTCGGAAGCCGAGGCGTTCTACGAGCGGGAGGCCGGCGGCCGGTTCCTCCCCACTGCCTACACCCGGGGGCCCTGGGACGCCGCTTCCCAGCACGCGGGTCCGCCGGCCGCGCTGCTCGGGCTGGCCGTCGAGCAGCGGCCGGGCGGACGGCCGGACATGCGGGTCGCCCGGCTCACGTACGAGATCATGCGGCCTGTCCCGATACGGCCGCTGACCGTGGCCACCCGCGTGCTGCGTGCCGGGCGTACGGTCGAGCTGGTGGAGGTGGGTCTGACACCCGACGGTGGCGAGGAAGTGATGCGGGCGACGGCTCTGCTGATGAAGACGGCGCCGGACTCGGTACCGGAGGTGTCGCCGGGCCGACAGGTGCTCGGACCTGCGACCGTACCGTCGAAAGGGTTCTTCCCGGTCCCCTGGGACCAGGGCTACCACACCGCCATGGACATACGCTTCGCCGCCGGTTCGTTCCTCGAGTCAGGCCCGGCCACGGCGTGGATGCGCATGAGGATCCCCCTGGTCGCCGGCGAGGAGATCACGCCGCTCAGCCGGGTGCTGACGGCTGCCGACTCGGGCAACGGCGTCAGCTCCGAGCTGGATTTCCACCGTTACGTCTTCATCAACGCCGACCTCACCGTCAGCCTGCACCGCCACCCCGAGGGCGAGTGGGTCTGCCTGGACGCGCGGACGATGGTGGACGGCGCGGGCATCGGCCTCGCCGAGTCCGCCCTGCACGACGAGAAGGGCCCGCTCGGCCGCAGTACCCAGACCCTGTACGTGGCGGCGCGCGGCTGAGGCAGCAGCCACGACCGACCCACGCGCGGTCTGCCGGACACCTTCAGTGAGGCCAGGGTGCCGCCGCGTTCCGCACCAGCTCATCGGGCGGGCGAAGGGGAGTCGTCGCAGACCAGGCCCGAGTGGCAGGCGTCCCGGTAGGAGGACTCGTAGACGCGTTCACCAGCGGCCTTCGCGCCCGTCATGACCCCGCAGATCGCCACGGCCATCACGAGCTGACTGACGGCGACCGCACGGACCCGGCGTACTCCGGCCACGACAGCACAGACCACGGCGGCTACCGGCACGAGCGCAGCCTTCTGCAGGTAGGGGCCCGGCGGGTCGCCGTAGTGCTGCGGGTCCCACGACCAGTAGGACCCGGCCCAGGACAGCCAGACCAGCGTAAGGGCTGCCAGCTCGACGGCGGCCAAGGCCGCGGCCACGCCCCGACCCGTACGTTCGGCTTCTGCATTCACCCGAGGACTGTCACCCCGGCAGGCGCGCGGTGTCATGAGTACCCGTACTCAGGCGGACCGTCGGTCGGCCGGGAACGGGATGCCGCACCGATTTCTCAGTGACCGGTAGCGGAACGTATCAGCTCGGTCGCCTGGCGGCCGACGATCTCCCACGCGGCGGCGGGGAGTTCACCCAGCCCCGTCCTCTGCAGTGCGCGCAGCGTGTCGTCGGGGTCGGCGCCGGTGTCGTACAGGGTGCTCCCGCCGATCACGTCGTAGCCGTCGCGTACGGCGACCTGGAGACGGTTCTGTTCGCCGTCGTCGGTGTGCACGGCCGAGGCGACGGCGAGCGGGGGCCTGCCGCCGGGTTCGGCCGGCAGTTTGCGGTAGGCGCTGGCGACGGGCTCACGCCAGTGGATGCTCAGCAGGAGCGGCCGCTTGGCCACCACCTCGGCCAGATCGGTCTCCTGGACGCCCTCGGGTCCCAGCACCGACGCACGTGCTTCCAGGACGAGGGCCGCCGGCAGCAGACAGCGCAGCGTGCTGCCGACGAGGTTGCCGCCGACCGTCGCCGTCCGGCGTACGGCGCCGGTCCCCACCGTGGCGGCGGCCAGGCGCAGCACGTCCGGTACCCGGTCGTCGATCCGGTTCAGTACCACCGCGGCGCCGAGCGTCCCGCGCTCGACGACATTGGCCTCCGGAAGGCTGCGCAACGACATCGCCTGGGCGGGGAAGCCGTCGCGTTGCCACTCGGCCCACAGCAGGGTGGCTCCGCCGATCGGCACGGCTCCCTCGGTAAGGCACTCCTGTGCCTCGGACACGGACGTGGGCAGTCGCAACAGCATCAACGCCGACCCGCTTTCTTGGGAGGGGAGTTGGGCGACAGGGGGCGGCGAACCGGCCACCCCGTCGACGGGCATGGCGCATTCTTGTCGCATGGAGAGGGGCGCATCCAGGGCTCACACGAGCATGGCGGGAGCCCCCCTCAAGCCCCCGCAGACCGGGGGCTGTCCCTCTGCAGCCGGCCGTGCCAACTAAGCTCCCGCGCATGAGTGGAGCGGGTGCCGACAACGGCGGTAGACGGGTTGTCGACGGGCGGTTCGAGCTGGAAGCACGGCTCGGCGGTGGCGGGATGGGCATGGTCTGGCGGGCGCGGGACCTCGTGCTGCAGCGGAGCGTGGCGGTCAAGGAGGTCCGGCCGCCCGATCCCGGTCTCGCCGAGTACGACCCGGAGGCCGCGCGGATGCTGCGGGAGCGGGTCCTGCGGGAAGCGCAGGCGCTGGCCCGCATCGATCACCCCAATGTGGTGACCATCCACCATGTGGTCGACGAAGGTCCGGGAAGCTACCCCTGGATCGTCATGGAACTCGTCACCGGCGGCTCCCTGGCCGACCGGCTCGCGCGCGGGCCGATGGACCCGGGCGACGCGGCGCGCATCGGACGTGAGGTGCTGGCCGCGCTGTGCGCCGCGCACGCGGCCGGGATCCAGCACCGCGACGTGAAGCCGGCCAACGTCCTGCTGCGTCCCGACGGCCGTCCGGTGCTGACGGACTTCGGGATTGCGGCGATCCGTGAGGCGACCACGCTCACGGCCACGGGATCGGTCATCGGCACACCCGACTACATGGCGCCGGAACGCGTCTCCGGCCACGACGGCGGTCCCGCCTCCGACCTGTGGTCGCTGGCGATGATGCTCTACGCGGCGGTGGAGGGCCACCACCCGCTGCGCCGGGGCACGACCCTCGCGACGCTGGCCGCTGTGCTCAGCGACGAGATCCCGCCGCCGGTCAAGGCCGGTCCGCTGCGGGACGTCCTGACGCGCGTCCTCGTCCGGGACCCGGCGGCCCGCCCCGACGCCCAGGAGCTGGAGCGGATGCTGGACGGCGTTGCCCGCGGGGCCGAGACGCCCAGCTCGTACCAGCTGCCGCCACCGCCGGTGCCGCAGACTCCGGGGCCCGCAGCCGCGTCCACGGGGTTCGGCCCCGCGCCCTCGATGCCCGCGGGGCCGTACGGCACACCGCCCGCCCCGACGACGTTCCCGGGGCCGCAGGACGCGCGTCCCGCATCCCGCACCGTCCCCGTGCGGCCGGGCCGTGGCCGACGCCGGGCGCTGATCGTCCTGCCGGTGGCGGGAGTGGCGCTCGCCGGGGTTCTCGTCTGGACGCTGCTGCCGGACGGGGGCTCGGGCACCTCCGGATCCTCCGGACACGGCCGTTCCACCGCCAAGCCGCCGTCGACCGGTGGCTCGGCCGCCACCGACGTCACGCCCTCGGCGAAGGGTCCGACCGGCAGGACGAACCTGCTGACTCCGGACGGCGTCCGCACCGCGATCAGCGCGTTCAAGGAAAAGACCGGCCGCAGCCGCTTCGCATCGCTCACGGTGTACCCGGGATACGTCTCAGCCGACCTGATGGTGAAGGGCAGTGCCACCAACTACGACTCGTACACCTATCGGCCCGGCGAGGAGATCGAGAAGGGGATCATCAGTGGTTCGCTGACAGGCGGGAAGACGTCGGTCGGCCTGGACGACTTCGACTGGGACAAGATCCCGTCCCTGCTGGCCGAAGGCCAGCGGAAGCTGAACGTCGACGATGTGGACTCCCGCTACCTGCTGTTGAACCTGCCGGACACCACCTTCGACAGCCCCGTGGGGATGTCCGTCTACCTCAGCAATTCCCACGGCCAGAGCGGCTACCTCCAGGCGAACCCGCAGGGCAAGGTCCTCAAGGTCATGCCGTACGGCGGCTGACGGGCCGCATCGCCTCCGGCGCGCTCGGCGGTCGGAGGCGATGCGGACCCGGGGTCAGTCGAGGACGAGGGGATCGGGCAGGGAGGCCGAGCGGTGCATGCGCAGGAGGGTGTGGACGACTCCTGAGAGTCCCGACATGAGGCTCGGGGAGAACGCCTCGCGGGCCAGGCCGCCGACCGGACCGCGCTGTTCGAGGCCCGTGAGGATCTCACCGTCCAGCGCGGAGGTGTCGCCGGAGTCCATCAGCGTGAGGAACTGCCAGAGGCCGAGGTCGCCGTGGCACAGCGTGTGGCTCCAGCCGAACCCCTCGGCCGCACAGGCCCGTGCGGCGCGCCGCGCCATGTCGAGCCGGGCCGGATCGCCGGTGCGCTCGTGCAGGTCGAGCATGCCGAGACCGATCCCGGCGCTGCCGTGACACCAACTGGTGAAGAAGTCCTCCTCGGCGCCGATGCGGACGTCGAGCCAGTTGCCGTGTCCGGGCTGCCAGAGGGACTCCTGGAAGGCGAAGGCGCGCTCGGCGAGACGGTTCCAGTCGCGCCGTTCGGCCGCGGAGCCGGCGTCGCTCAGGGCGAGCCGGGTCAGCGCCCAGCCGATGCCGGTGGCGCCGTGCGCGAAGCCGCCGATGCCCTCCGGGTTGAGCCGGGTCGGCCAGCGGACACCGTCCGCGTCGACCGTGCCCAGCCAGGCCAGCCTGCGGCCGATGTGCGCGGCGGCGGCCAGCCAGCGGTCCTGCCCGGTCGCCCGGGCCAGGTTGAGCAGCGGGACCACTCCACCGGCGGCCCCGTTGAGGAGATCGACCTCGACGTCGTCCTCGATCAGCGGGCCCTCCAGCAATACCGCCCTCTCGGCGGCCCGCTCCAGCAACCGGTCCTCACCGAGCACCCGGTGCAACGCCAGCCACGTCCACACCTGCGACGCGGCACCGCTGAACGCCCCCGGTGACGGAGTCGGCGTCCGGTCCTCGGTACTGATCAGCACGCGCAGCGCGCCCTCCAGCGTCCCGGCGACGCCGGACACCTCGTCCGCCCGCCCGGCCCGGACCTCGGCCTGGTACTCCGCCAGCGTCAGGACGACCCCGCCCTGACCGGTGTAGAGGTCGGCGGGCAGCACCCGGATGGACCACCCGGCGGGAGTGAAGACCGGGCTGATCCAGGTGACCGTCCCGTCCTCGCCGCGCACCGCCCCGTTGCACAGCCGCCGCACCATCTGCGCGGCCAGCGCCCGGCGGCGCCGCTCCCGGTCGCGGGCGTGCGGGTCGCTGGCGGCGGCCTGCACCCGCGCCGGCAGCGAACGCTCGTTCAGGTACGCGCCCACCAGCGCGTCCTGGATCACCGACTCCTCCAGCGCGAGGTCCGTGGTGCGCCAGTCCTCGACCGTGTTCCGTACGACGGCCGCGTCCACCGTGAAACCGGACATCGGCACGTCGCCGGCCAGCAGGTCCGTGATCTCGCCGTCGATGGCCGCGCGGTCCGTCGGCGCACCGGGCAGCACCTCGGCGTTGCGCCGCAGGATGTCCCGGGCCCGCTCGACGGCCGCCGCCTCGTCGTGCAAGGAGGCCGGGTGCCACAGCATCCGGCCGATGTCGACGTACGCCTGCGTCGGCCGCAGGATCCGCCGTGCCTGCGCGCCTTCGAAGCGGCCCAGCAACCGGTACGGGTCCACGTCGGGGCGGCGCAGGTGCGCGGTCATCTCGCGGAAGCCGGCCAGGATCCGGTCCCAGTACGTGCTCAGCACCGGGGTGCGGCTGGGGTGGTTGCCGGCCGTGGGCATCGCCACCAGGTCCACCTGGAAGCGGGCCGCCGCGGTGCCACCGTCCGCGATCACCGGGTTCGGGATCAGCGGCTGCTGGCCCGGCAGCGCGCCGACTCCGGAGATGTCCACTCCGCCGAGCTGGAAGCCGGTGCCCCGCACGGGCAGCAGACCGGTGCGCAGCACCGTACGGCGGATGGCGGCGGCCGCCACGTCCACCGCGTCGCCCCGGCCGCTGGGCGGGAAGGGTGCGGGGCAGTCGAAGAGCGTCTCGGCGTCCACGATCACCGGCACCGGGCCCGCGGCGATCATGTTCTCGGCGTGCATGTCGGTGCCGCCCGTGAAGCGGAGAACGGCCAGCCAGTGCCCCACGTTGCGGTAGAACGAGGCGAGTTCGAGGTCGCTCGCGCAGTACCGGTGGTGGACGAACTCGGCCCAGCCGTAGCCCTCGCGCGCCAGCGTCCGCGGCACCCGGATCCGTTCTTCCGGTGCCGGGGCACCGGGGAAGTCCGAGAACAGTTCGTCCAGCAGCGCTCCCAGAGCCACGTCCGCCTCGGACGGCCGGGGCTTGTACATGACGCTTCCGCCGTCGCAGTCGACCCGGCTGACCGTCAGGCCGCCCCGGTGACTGTCGCCCGCCCCGAACGTCACGGCACGTATCCGCCCTGCGGGTCCCCCGAGCAGCGGACGCAGAAGTTCCCGGTCCGCGGCGAGCCGTTCCGCGCAACCGGCCGTGGCCGCCACCGACATCCGCGCCACCCCAGCGACCCGGGGGCCGACACTCGGATACCGGGCGGCCAGCTTGTCGAGATAGCCCTCCTCACCGGCCTGCTCGACGAACGCGGCCCAGGTTCTCGTGTCCGCCGCGCTCTCCGTCTCCGGACCGGCGCCCCCTGCCATGCGCAGCGCATGCAGTTCGAGGAGGAACAGGCGGGAGAGCTTGGCGTGCAACGACGTGTGCAGAGCGGTGTGTCCGGCCTCCAGCAGTACCTCCCGTTCCTCCCGGCCCAGGGCGGTCACGGCCGCAAGGCGCCGGGCCAGGTCCGCCCGCCAAGGACGGGCGATGTTTCGTACGGGCCGGCCGAACCACTCCGTCTCCTCTCCGCCGTCCGATGCCGATCCGCTCACCATCCGCCCTCCCTGTTCCGCCGCACGTTCCGAGGCCTGCCGGGTGCCGTCACAGGACGGCGCGGGGAACTGCGCGGGCGGCGCAGACGTGTCGCGGCGTGCCGCGCAGCTCCCCTGGGGTGCGACCGGTCAGCAGCACCAGCTGCCGCGCGACCCGCTCGGGCTGGAACAGAAGCCGTACAGGGAGTCGCTCGGGTCGGTGAGCGCGGCCTCTGCGGCGGCGCCGCCGACGTAGAGCGGCCCGGCGGGGTTGAGCCGGCCGTAGGCGCTCTCGGCGCCCGTCAGCCAGGCCTCGAGCACTGCGGTGGTCTGGACACTCGTCTGAGACATCAGCGGCCTCCGAAGGCGGGAAAAGGGGGCGGATTGCCCAGCCCTGAGTATCGCGAGGTTCGAACACCCGTCAGATGTCGGATCCAGCCACAGTCCAGTGGGAATACTGATGCCTCCTGTAGGAAACTGAGGCGGTACTACGTGCCCTCCGTCCCCTCACAACATGACGTGTTTGACCTGTGTGTAGTCGAGTAGGCCGGTGAGGGACAGGTCGCTGCCGTAGCCGGAGTGACGCACTCCGCCGTGCGGCATCTCCGAGACTGTCGTGCCATGGGTGTTGACCCAGACGATGCCCGTGTGCAGTGCCCGGCTCGCGCGCATGGCCCGGTCGTGGTCCCGGGTCCAGACGCTGGCCGCCAGCCCTTGGGGAACGGAGTTCGCCATGCGGTAGGCCGCGGCCTCCTCGGTGAACGCCTGGACGGTGACGACCGGGCCGAACACCTCGCTTCTGACGATCTCGTCCTCCTGCCGGGCCCCGGCCACCACCGTGGCCTGATGGAAGTAGCCCGGCCGGGCGAGGGCCGTGCCACCCGTGACCACCTCGGCATGGGCCGGCAGGCGTCCCAACAGGCCACGCACCGAGGCGAGTTGGGAGGCATTGGCCAGCGGGCCGAAGTCGGTGTGCTCGTCGTCCGGTGTACCGGGCACGCGCTGTGCGGCCCGGCGTGCGAAGGCGTCCAGGAAGGTGTCGTGGATCCGCCGGTGGACCAGGATCCTGGTGGGGGCCGTGCAGTCCTGCCCGGCGTTGTAGAAGGCCAGCGACGACAACTGCTCGACCGCGTCGGCGAGATCGGCGTCCTCATGGACCAGGACCGGTGCGTTGCCACCGAGTTCGAGGTGCAGCCGCTTGAGGTCGGCGGCCACCGCGGCGGAGATCTCCTGACCGGCGCGGACACTTCCGGTGACGGCGACCATCCGGACCAGGGGGTGGGCAACGAGGGAGCGCCCGGTGTCGCGGTCGCCGCACACGACGTTGAGCACGCCGGACGGGAGGTGCTCGGCGGCCAGCCGGGCCAGGAGTGTGGCCGAGGAGGGCGTGGTGTCGGACGGTTTCAGGACGACGGTGTTGCCGGCGGCCAGCGCGGGGGCGACCTTCCAGACGGCCATCATCAGCGGATAGTTCCACGGGGTGATCTGGGCGCAGACACCGATCGGCTCGCGGCGCAGGACGGAGGTGCGGCCCGGCGTGTACTCGGTGGCCGCGGCGCCCGGCAGGTTCCGGGCGGCCCCGGCGAAGTACCGCAACACGTCCACGATCGCGGGCAGTTCGTCCGCCAGGAAGAGGGCGCGCGGCTTGCCCGTGTCGGTCACCTCGGCGCGCGCCAGCGCGTCCGCCTCCCGCTCCAGGGCGTCGGCGATGCGCAGCAGCGCGGCCTGCCGGTGGGCCGGTGTCGTCACCGACCAGCCGTGGAAGGCCGCCTCGGCAGCGCGGCAGGCGGCGTCCACGTCCTCGGGGCCCGAGAGCGGTGCCGTGCCGTGCTGGTCTCCGGTGGCCGGGTCGATCAGTCGCAGGGTGGCCAGGGAGAGGGCCGGCACGTCCTTGCCCCCGATGTGGTTCAGGACGGTGGTCAGCTGGGCGGTGTCAGCCACGGCGCAGCGCCTCCTCGGCGGCGGCGCGCCCGGTGCGGACGGCGCCCTCCATGTATCCGGCGACCCACTGGTCGGAGCCGCAGACGTAGAACGGCGGTTCGTGCGTGCCGTGCAGCGGGCCGACCGCCATGACCTCGCCCCGCGGCCACTGGGTGACGTAGCCCCGGGTCCACGGGTCGGTGCCCCACAGGCGCAGGTGGCAGGCGGTCGGCCGAAGTGCCTCGTCACCGAACATGCCGGCCATCTCGGCGAGCAGCTCGGGGGTGCGCCGATGGGGTGGGGTGCCGAGGAGGACGCCGTAGCGCTCGGGCGGGATCAGCGCCGACAGGATGCCCTCGCTCTGCGGCCAGGTGCTGCCCAGGACCCCCTCGGCCTCGGACAGACCGTTCAGATCGTCGTCCCGCCAGAACGGACGGTCGTACACGGCGGCGAACTTCGCGGCTGTCGCGTGGCGCTGGCGGTGCAGAGAGCCGAGCCGGGCCTCGCTCACGCCGCTGACGGCGACATCCCGCAGCGGGCCCACAGGCAGTGCGCTCACCACGGCGGCTGCGGTGAGGACTTCGCCGGTGACGAGGCGAACGGCGCAGCGGCCGGGGCGTACGTCCAAGGCGGCGACGGGCGAGCCGAGCCGGACGCGGGGACCCAGCTCGCGGCCCATGACCTCGGCGAGCGTCGCCGATCCCGCCGCGAGGCGCAGCCCTTCCCAGTCGTCGTAGTCGTAGTCCCCGTGGCCCGAGCCGGGGACCGCCGCGGTCTTGCGCAGGGCGGCCAGCAGCGAGATCCGCTCGTAGGAGCCGCCTGCCAGGGCGAGTTGACCGATGTCCCACAGGCGCACCACGGCGGGCGTGGCGTGGCGGGAGCGCAGCCAGTCGGCCACGGACAGGCCGTCCAGGGCGGCCGCGTCCGGATGCGACCAGGGGTCGTCGGGGTCCACGCCGGCGGCCAGGGCGGTGAACTCCGCGCCCAGCCGCTCGTGCAGCAGCGCGTCCCCGGGACCGAACCAGTGCGGCGGATCACCGGCCGAGCGGCCCTCGGGCGTGGCACGGGTGATCCGGCCGGGCTCGGCGACATAGCTGGGGACCAGGTCGAGGCCGAGTTCCTTCGCCAGCCGAAGGTAGGCGGTGTGGCCGTGGCCGACGACCTCGCCGCCCAGCTGGACGGTACGGCCGTCGGGTGTCCGGGTCTGCTCGACCCGGCCGCCGACGCGGTCCCGGGCCTCCAGGACGAGCACGTCGGTGCCGGCGGCGGCCAGGTCCCGGGCTGCGGCGAGCCCGGCGAGACCGGCGCCGAGCACGATCACGTCGTGATGCATGAGCTTCGCTTTCGTCGTGGAGTGGGGTCAGGCCAGGACCAGGCAGTGTTCGGGCCGCCAGCCGAACTCCACCGTCTCGCCGCCGCTCCAGCGGTCCTCCATGCGGGCACGGGCCGTGTTCTGCTCCAGGACGGACAGCGTGACGCCGGGGGCGAGTTCGATCAGGTAGGTCGTGGTCGGGCCGCTGTAGACGGTTTCGCGGAGGACACCGCTCAGCATCGACATGCCCGGTTCGAAGTCCGAGAGCCAGATCTTCTCCGGGCGCACGGACACGCTGACGGCCGTGCCGTCCGCGATGCCGGTACGGGGGCCGACGGGCAGGGCGGGTCCCTTCTCCAGGGCCACCTCACCGCCTCGGTAGGTGCCCGTCATCAGGTTGGAGGTGCCCATGAAGGAGGCGACGAAGCGGGTGGCGGGGTGTTCGTAGATGTCCTCGGGGGTGCCGCACTGCTCGATGCGCCCCTCGTTCATCACGGCGATCCGGTCGGACATGGTCAGCGCCTCGTCCTGGTCGTGGGTGACGAAGACGAAGGTGATGCCGACCTCGCGCTGGATCTGTTTCAGCTCCACCTGCATCTGCCGGCGCAGCTTCAGGTCGAGGGCGGCGAGGGGCTCGTCGAGGAGCAGCACGGCCGGACGGTTGACCAGCGCGCGGGCGAGCGCGACGCGCTGGCGCTGGCCGCCGGAGAGGGTACGTGGTGTGCGGTCGGTGAGGCCGGCGAGCTGGACCAGCTCCAGCATCTCGCCGACGCGCCGGCGGATCTCGGCCTTGGCGACGCCCTTGCGTCTGAGGCCGAAGGCCACGTTGTCGGCGACGCTCAGGTGGTCGAACAGCGCGTAACTCTGGAAGACCGTGTTGACGTTGCGCCTGTTCGGCGGCAACGCGGTCACGTCCTCACCGGCGAGCAGAACCGATCCCTCGGTGGGGTCGCTGAACCCGCCGATCATGCGCAGCGAGGTGGTCTTGCCGCAGCCGGAGGGGCCGAGCAGGGAGAAGAAGTGGCCGGCCTCGATGTCGAGGTCGAGGTGGTCGACGGCGTAGGAGTCCGCGAACTGCTTGGAGACACCGTCGAGCCGGACGGCGGGGGTCGCGTCCATGGGGATCACTCTCCGGAGAGGAGGTCGAGGCCGCCGCGGCGGCCGAAGAGGCGCGGGATGAACAGGGCCAGGGCGATCAGGGCGATGGATCCCGCGAGCATCAGCGTGCCGACCGCGTTGATGGTGGGCTGCACCCCGAAGCGGATCGCCGAGTAGATCCGTACCGACAGCGGCTGGGGGTCGACGCCGGTGGTGAAGTAGGCGAGGACGAAGTCGTCGAAGACAAGGGCGAAGATCAGTACGGCGGAGGCGAGCACGGCGGGCAGCAGGGCCGGCAGGGTCACCAGGCGGACCGCCTGCCAGCGGGTGGCGCCGAGGTCCATCGCGGCCTCCTCCACCTCCGGGTTCAGCGCGGCGACCCGGGACCGGAGGATGACCGTGACGTAGGAGATGGAGAAGGTGATCTCGGCGAGCATCACCGTGCCGGTGGACAGGGCCACGCCCAGGCCCTTGAAGAGCAGCATCGACGCGACGCCCGTGACGATCTCCGGCGTGATCAACGGCACCAGCATGATCAGTCCGGCCAGCGAGCCGAGCCGGGTGCGGCAACGGACCAGGCCGAGCGCGAGCGCCACCCCGAGGACGACCGAACCGGCCATCGCCACCAGGGAGATCCGCAGGCTGGTGCCCAGGGAGGCGATCAGGACGTCGTCGTGGGCGAAGGCGCGGTACCAGCGCAGGCTGAACCCGCCGAACACGGTCAGGGACTTCTTGGAGTTGAAGGAGAACAGGGTGACGACGGCGATGGGCAGGTAGAGCAGGGCGAAGAAGACCGCGGTGACGGCGATCAGGATGCGGGGCCGGCGGTCGGCGCGTCCGCGCCGGGTGCGGGTCCGGGGGGCCGGACGGGCCGGGGCGGTGGCGGAGGGCAGTTTCAGCAGGGTCATCGGCGGGCCTCCGCCTCGTCCTTACGGGTGCGCCGCAGATAGCCGAACATCCCGATCAGCAGGACCAGCATCAGCAGCATCGTGAGTGCGGAGCCCAGCGGCCAGTTCTGGCCCTGGAAGAACTTGTCCTGGATGAGGTTGCCGATCATGATCTGGTCCGGGCCTCCCATGAACTGTGCGCTGACGAAGTCGCCCATGGCGGGCAGGAAGACGAGTACGAGCCCGGCTGCCGCACCCTGCCGGGTGGCGGGCAGGGTGACGAAGAAGAACGTGCGGACCGGGCCGCCGTACAGATCGCGGCCGGCCTCGATGAGGGAGACGTCCAGCCGTTCCAGGGCCGCGTACAGCGGGATGATCATGAAGACGACGAAGCCGTAGACGAGTCCCGCGACCACGCCGACGCCGGTGTTGAGGATCTTCGTGTTCCCGTCGGCCAGACCCACGGCGCGCAGCGCGCGCAGCACGGGCCCGTCGTCGGAGAGGACCACCGACCAGCCGTACATCCGTACCAGGTAGTTGGCGAAGAACGGCACCACGATCGCGGCGATCAGTGCATGTTTGTACCGCCCGCCGTGCAGGGCGATGGTGTACGCCACCGGGTAGGCGATCAGCAGGCAGATCACGCAGGTCAGCAGGGCGTAGCCGAGGGAGCGGGCCAGGACCTCGGTGTAGGCGGGGTCGGCGAGGGCGCGCACGCCGGACAGGTCGAAGCCGAAGCGCGGGTTGCCGAGGTCGTCGGTGGTGCCCACCGCGAGGACGGCCACGAGCACCAGCGAGGCGATCAGGAAGCCGGTCATCCACAGGGTGCCGGGCAGCATGAGCCAGACCCACATCCGGTTTCCGGTGGTGTCCCGGCGGCGGCTGGAGTGGCGGAGCAGTGCCATGGGTCAGCCCGCCTTCACATGGGTCCAGGCGGTGTCGCGGGCGTCCTCCGCCGCGCGGCCGCCGTTGCGGAAGAACAGGTCCGCCTTCAGGTCCTCCTCGGTGACCAGGCACTCGGGGAAGGGCTTGACCAGCTCGGCGTAGACCTTCTCGGAACCGGCCACCGGCATCGGGTAGCCGATGTACTCGATGTTCTTCTTCACGTTCTCGGGACGCAGCATGTAGTCGATGAACAGCATCGCCGTGCCGGGGTGGGGAGCGTTCCAGGGGATGGCGTAGCAGTCGGAGTTGATCGGCGTGCCCTCTTTGGGGGCCTCGAAGCCGAACACCGAGGGGTCCTTGGCCTGGTTGAGCATGGCGGCCATGTCGCCGCTCCACGCCTGTGTCATGACCGCGTTGCCGTTGAGGAGGTTGTTGTAGCTGTCGCTGGAGAAGCCGCGCAGGCGCGGGCGAAGCGTGCTCAGCAGGGAGGTGATGCGGTCGAGGTCACCGGTGTTGCCGGTGCTGACGTCCAGGCCGAGTTCGAGGGCGCCCATCCCCAGGACCTCGTCGCGGTCGTCCAGCAGGAAGACCTTGCCCCTGGCCCTGTCGCTCCACAGGTCCTTCCAGGACCCGGTCAGCTCGCCGATCCGGTCGCGCCGCCAGCCGATGCCGGTCTTGTACGCGGTGAAGGGGACGGTGTGCGCGGAGCCGGGGTCGTACCAGGGGTCGGCGAAGTAGGCGTACGTGCCGAACACGGCGTGCGAGTGGTGGAGCTGGGAGTGGTCGATACGGCGCAGCCGGCCGCCGCGGACCAGGCGCTGGGCCCATTTGGCGGTGGGGAAGACGATGTCGTAGCGGTTGCCGGCGTTGAGCTTGGCGACCATGCCTTCCATCGAGTCGAAGTTCGACTGGATGACCTTGACGCCGTACTCCTTCTCGAAGCCCTTGAAAACGGACGGGTCGACGAAGTCGGCCCAGTTGAAGTAGACGAGATCGCCGTCGACGCGCGCCCGGACCGGGGCGAGCTGCTTGGCGTCGGGCGTTTTCGCGGGCATGAACCCGCAGCCACCGGCCGCGGCGCTCAGCAGGCCGCAGGCGCCTGCCCGCAGCACGGCGCGTCGGGACGGTGGTGGTACCTCGGGGGACATGGAACGTCCTCTCCGTCGAGGAACGGCACAACTCCAGGGCGGGACCGGCTGGTCGGCTCACGGAGGCCCTGACTCCGTAGGGAAGACCGGTTTGGGGAGGGTGCGTGCGTCAGCGGGTGCGGGATAAGCCCGACGGGCGGCGTGCGGCGGCGTGCGGGTGCGGCCTTGACGCCGTGGGGGAGGACGTCACCGTGTGTCACCCTCCAGGTCGTCCCGGACCCGGCGGGCGAACCAGCCGACCGCGGCCTCGCGCTGCGACAGCGGACCCGGCTCGAAACCGGGCGTACGCAGGCCGGACTGTACGCGCTCCACCAGTTCGGCGTCCTCGTCGTTGGTGACCCAGCCGATGTGGATGTTCAGCCGCCGGGCCAGCCTCGTCCGGACGCTCTCCCCGTGCCGGGTGTAGAAGCCGCCGGGAATCGCCGCCCGGTCCTGGGCGGTGGGGAGGGCGGTCCACGCGAGCACGTGGTCAGGGTAGAAGTCGATGAGCGTGTTCGGATAGATCACGGCGTAGCGCCACACGCGCCGGTCGGCCTCGGCCAGTCCCGGCATCGGGGTCGCCAGCCGCTGGTAGAGGCGCTCGGTCCAGTTCGAGGAGGGCTTGTCGCGCAGCGGGGACTCGAAGAGGACGTAGTTCTCCTGCACGTCCACCGTGTACGCCTGGTAGTCGAGCAGACGCATCAGCGCGGGGTGCGCCACGGGGACGTGGTAGCCCTCCAGATAGTTGTCGACGATCACCTTCCAGTTGGCGTTCTGCTCCTCGCCGCCCGCCAGGTCGTGGATGCGGTGCTTGCCGACGGGCACCAGGCCGGGGTCGGCGTAGCGGCCGACGGCCTCGGCGAGCCCGGCGCAGCTCTCCGCGAGCGGCGTCGCCTCCATGTCGAGGTTGACGAAGACGAAGCCGAGGAAGGACTCCACGTTGACGGGGTGCAGCCCGAGCCGGGGCTTGTCCAGGCAGGGGATCCGGCGCGCCTCGGGAGCCCCGACGAGGCGCCCGTCGAGCTTGTAGGTCCAGCCGTGGTACGGGCAGCGGATCGCCTTGCCGGCCGGCTCGGGCGCGGTGACGAGGCGGGTTCCGCGGTGCCTGCAGACGTTGAGGTGGGCGGCGAGGCTGCCGTCCTCGGTACGGACGACCAGCACCTCCCGGCCGGCGGCGGTGGCGGTCAGTCGAGCGCCGGGGCCGGGGAGGTCGGATTCATGGCAGACGAGCTGCCAGGACCTGGCGAAGATGCGATCCGTCTCGGCCTCGGCGATGGCCCGATCGGTGTAGTAGCGCGCGGGCAGCGCTTCCCCGGGGTGCTCGGGGGGCGGCTCCGGCGGGGCAGGGGAGACGTCGGCTGCCCGGGTGGTCGAGGGGTGCATGGGGTCCTCCTCCGCGCCGCGGCGGCGGCGATGGGCGGTGAGGCCATGTCCGGATCGTGCGGCAGGTGCGGCTTCCGGACCTGCCGCGATCCGGCTGACTGATTGGTTAGTCAGAGTGGGACCGGGGCGGGACCAAGTCAAGACTTGTGGGCTGACTAATTAGTTAGTTAGTGTCGAGGCAGGCGGATGGCCCGGGCCCGCAGACGGCCCCAGGCGCACTCCGCAACCCCGCGGACCACCGTCCGCGCCACACC
This sequence comes from Streptomyces sp. NPDC005728, assembly GCF_040630895.1. Lineage (NCBI taxonomy): Bacteria > Bacillati > Actinomycetota > Actinomycetes > Kitasatosporales > Streptomycetaceae > Streptomyces > Streptomyces sp. NPDC005728. The sequence continues at coordinate 21,511 of NZ_JBEXYL010000056.1, read as the reverse complement.
TGGGCGTCGGGATCCGGACGCCCTGGTCCCCGGGCGATGCACGGCTCCCGCCGGGCACCTCGCACCGGTCCGGCCGTGCGCTCGCACCGGTCCGGACACCCTCCGTCCACGCCGTGCACGGCCCCGGCCGGGCACCCCGTACAGCTCCCCGCCCCTCTCCTCACGGCGCCGGAGCAACCCCGTCCACGTCATTGCCGCGCCCACCCCGTCTCCGGGACCACCCGGAAGCGGTGCGACCCCGGAGGCACGCATGAGCGCTCGCCGAAGTCTGGTATGGCTCGGCCTCACGCCGGAGCCCGAACAGGAACTGCCCGCCGCGGTGGCCGCCCTGCGGACCCCCGTGGACGACCGCCCGCCCACGGTTCTGGTCGCCGCCGAGCGGAACCGTGTGGAGCGGCTGGTGCTGCGCGGCACGCAACGCGGCTGGCTGCGCTATCTCGGCGAGGTCACCGATCTGGTCGTAGAGGCCGCGGCGGGCTCCGCGACCGCCGACCCGCGGGCGGCGCTGGTGGCCGGCGAGGTCGTCCTCGATCACCACCGCATGCTGATCGGCCTGCCGGGCGCGGGCTATGCCCGTACGGCCACGCAGCGGCGGGATCTGGAAGGGGCGCTGACGCGGCTGAGAGCCCGCCACGGCACCGATCTCTCCGGACACTCCAGTCACTCTGGCCACTCCGAGCCCAGGAGCACCGCATGACCGGTGTCATCTCCCTCCTCCCCGACGGACGGCCCGGCCTCCTCGCCCCGCTGCTGTCCGGCGCCTGGCTGTCCGGTGGCAGCGAGGACCTCGCCCGCTACCTGGCCGAAGGCGGCTATACGCCGCTGCCCGCGCCCGACCGGTTGCTCGACCGGATCGCCGCCTCGGGCCTGCGCGGCCGCGGCGGGGCCGGATTCCCCGCCGCCGTCAAGATCCGCGCCGTCCGGGACGCACCGGGCACCCCCGTCGTCGTCGCCAACGGCGAGGAGGGCGAGCCCGGATCCGTGAAGGACCGCTGGCTCCTGCGGCACCGGCCGCACGTGGTCCTGGACGGTCTCCGGCTGGCCGCGGCCATGACAGGGGCCGAACGCGGCTGCGTGTACCTCTCCGACGCTCGCGCCGAGCGGGCCGTGCGCCGGGCGCTCGCCGAGCGTCCCCCCGGGCCCCGCGTCGACGTCGTCGGGACGGAGCACACGTACGTCGCGGGGGAGGAGACGGCGGTCGTACGACGCATCGACGGCGGTCCTGCCCTGCCGACGGCGAAACCTCCGCGCCCCTTCGAGAGCGGTGTCGGCGGCGCGCCCACCCTCGTCGCCAATGTGGAGACGCTGGCCCGTATCGCGCTGACGCACGCGCGTCCCGAGGCCGCGGACGCCGTCGCCGGCACCCACCTGCTGACCCTCTCGGGTGCCGGTGGTGCGGCCGCGCTGGTCGAGGCACCCGTCGGCACGCACCTGAAGGTCCTCGCCGACCTGTGCGGGCACGGGAGAGCCGAGGCAGTCCTCATGGGCGGCCTGTTCGGCGGACTGCACGGCTCGGGCTGGACGGACCTCCCGCTCGACCACGACCGCCTGAACGCGGCCGGCGGAGCCCTCGGCTGCGGGGCGCTGCACTTCCTGCACCCGGAGGACTGCCCGGTCGCCGTGGCCGGCGAGGCCGCCGCCTACCTCGCGGCGCAGAGCGCCCGGCAGTGTGGAGTGTGCGTCGCCGGCACCGGGGCGCTGGCCGGAACCCTCACGGCCGTCGCACGCGGCACGGCGCACCACGACACGACCGACCAGCTGCACCGCTGGTCACGGCAGCTGCCCGGCCGCGGGGCCTGCGGCCTGCTCGACGCCGCCGCCCGCATCGTCGCCACCCTCCTCGCCCACTTCCCCGACCGCGTCGACGCCCACCGCGGCTCCGCCTGCTCCGCGTGCGCGGCCCCCGCACCCGAGGACGGACGCCGGTTCAGCGTGCCGGTGCCCTGAACCCGTCCCGGCCTCTTCCCCGGACCCCCACCGAGTTCCCCGCACCCCCACCGAGCCGCCCGAGCCCGGCGCACCGAAAGGACCGCACCATGAAACTCCTGCTGGACTCCACCCGCTGCCAGGGCTACGGCCTCTGCCAGGAACCCGCGCCCGAGCTGGTCGACCTCGACGAGTGGGGCTACGCGCAGGTGCGCGGGAACGAGGTTCCGGCGGGTGGCGAGGACGCCGCCGTTGCCGCTGTCGCCGCCTGCCCCAACTCCGCGCTGCGGCTGGTGAAGTGACATGGGACGCGAACTGTCGGCCCTCTTCGACCCCGTCTCCGTCGCCGTCGTCGGAGCCAGCGACGACCCCGCCAAATACGGCCACGCCATCGCCGCCCAGGCCGTGCGCGCAAACGGCCGCCGCCCCGTGCACCTGGTCAACCGGCGCGGCGGCACAGTGCTCGGCCGCAGAGCCGCCCCCAGCCTGAGCGCGATCGGCGAGCCCGTCGACCTGGCGGTGGTCTCCGTGCCCGCCGCAGGCTTCGAGGACGCCGTCGACGAGGCCCTGCGGTGCGGGGCCCGGGCGATCGTCGCGATCACCGCCGGCTTCGCGGAGACCGGCGAGGCGGGGCGGACCCGCCAGCAGGCCGTCGCCGAACGCGTACGTGCCGCCGGCGCCGTGATGGTCGGGCCCAACTGTCTGGGGATCGCCGACAACACCACCGACCTCTTCCTCGCCTCCGACACCTTCACTCCCGGTGGCGTCGCACTCCTCAGCCAGAGCGGCAACCTCGCCCTCGAACTCCAGCTCCGCTTCGCCCCCCACGGCCTCGGCTTCTCCCGGTTCGTCTCGCTCGGCAACCAGGCCGACGTCACCCTCGTCGACCTGCTCGCCGACTGCGCCCGGCACGAGGGCACCCGGGCCATCGCGGTCTATGCGGAGGACTTCGCCGACGGACGCGCCTTCGCCGAGGCGGCCGCCGAGGCCGGGAAGCCCGTGGTGCTGCTCACCGCCGGACGCGGCGACGCCTCCGCGCGCAGTGCCCAGTCACACACCGGGGCACTGACCACCTCGGCCGACGTGGTGACCGCGGCCTGCCGCGACGCCGGTGTGGAACTGGTCGCCACCCCCCGCGAACTCACCGTCGTCCTTGCCGCGTTGAACGGTTCACGCCGAGCGTCCGGTCGCCGGGTCGCCGTCCTCACCGACGGCGGCGGCCACGGCGTCGTCGCCGCCGACGCCGTCGAGGCGGCCGGTCTGACCGTGCCCGAACTCGGGGAACCGACGCGGCAGCACCTGCGGGACACCCTCTGGGAACAGTCGGCCGTCGCCAACCCGGTGGACCTCGCCGGGATGGGGGAGCAGGACCCCGGCTCGTACGCGGAGACCGTCGACGCGCTGCTTGCGGCCGAGGAGGTCGACGCCGTTCTGATGACCGGCTACTTCGGCGGCTACGCGGCCTCCGACGGCGGGCTCGGCGGGGGAGGTACGGTGCTCGCGGACGGGGAGCAGGAGGCGGCGCGCCTCATCGCCGCCCGGCACCGCGCCACCGCGAAGCCGATCGTGGTGCAGTCCATGTATCCCGGCTCTCCGAGCTGCCGTACCCTCGCCGGGGCCGGCATCCCGGTCTTCGGCGCCACCGAGGACGCCGCCCGCGCCCTCGCGGCGACCGCGCCCGGCGCGCAGCGCCCGAGCGTCACACCGCTTCCCCCGCCGGCATCCCCGCTGCGCGAAAGCGGCTACCTGGAGACCCGCAGAGCCCTCGAAGAAGCCGGACTCGCCTTCCCCGCCGCGCGCGAGGTCCATGACGAGGCCGAACTGCTCGCCACAGCCGAGGAGTTCACCGGACCCTACGTCCTCAAAGCGCTCCACCTGCTGCACAAGTCCGACGCGGGCGGTGTGGCGCTGGGCCTGGCCGGACCCGGTGAACTGCTCGCCGCCTTCCGCGAGATGCACGCCCGGCTGGGCGCCCCCTCCTACTCGGTGGAGGCCATGGCGGACCTGACCGACGGCATCGAACTGATCGTCGGGGTCAACCGGGACCCGCGCTTCGGCCCGGTCGCCATGGTGGGCCTCGGCGGAGTGCTGGCCGAGGCACTGCACGACGTCGCCTTCACCCTGGCCCCCGTCCGCGCCGACCGCGCTCTGGACCTCCTGCGCGGACTGCGTACCGCCGCCCTGCTCGACGGCGTGCGCGGCCGCCCGCCCGTCGACGTCGCCGCGGCCGCAGCCGCCGTCGAGACGATCACGGCGTTCGCCGCCGCGCATCCGGAGATCGCCGAGATCGAGGTCAATCCCCTGCTCGTGAGCCCGCGCGGCGTCCTCGCCCTCGATTCCCGAGCCGTGCTCGCCTGAGCGGCACCGCCCCGGCCGGATCACCCGCCGATCCCTTGGACTCACCCACGGGTCGCCCGGCATCGCTCGCCCGCCTCGCCCCTTTCGCCCCATCCGCCCCGCCGACCGAAGAGGCCCCCATGGACATGCGCTACACCCCCGAGCAGGCCGACCTGAAGCGCCGCGCCGCCGACTACGCACGCCTGCTCATGCGGTACGAGGACCAGTCCGAGCAGGCCGGTGGCCCCCTGCCCCAGGAGCTCGTGACCGAACTGACCCGGGCCGCCATGGACGCCGGCGTCTACGCCATCAACATGCCCGCCGAGTGGGGCGGCGCCGGACTGAGCCTCCTCGACCAGGTCATCGTGGAGGAGGAGTTCGGCAAGGTCACCAACTGCCTCTGGGACATCCCCTGGCGGCCCGCCAACGTCCTCGCCCACGGCGACGAGCGGCAACGCGAGAAGTACCTGATGCCCGTGATCCGCGGGGAGAGGTTCGACGCGTTCGCCGTCACCGAGCCGGGCGCCGGCTCAGACCCGTCCTCCGGTACCTCCACGGCCACCCGCACCGACGGCGGCTGGCTGCTCAACGGGGAGAAGTGGTTCGTCACCTGCGGGGACATCGCCGACTTCCTGCTGGTGCAGGCGGATGCCGGCCCCGACCTGCTGCCCACGCTGTTCTTCGTGGACAAGGCCGCCCCCGGGGTCGAGATGACGCGGCTGCCGCACTTCATGCACTCCGCCGTCAACGGGCACCCCGAATTCACCTTCACCAATGTCTTCGTGGCCGACGAGGACGTCCTCGGCGGGGTCGGCAACGGGTACGAGCTGACCAAGGAATGGTTCACCGACGAGCGCCTGATGATCGCGGCACGCACCGTCGGCGCGGCCGAGCGCGCCCTGCAACTCGCCCGTGACTGGGCCGTGGAGCGCGAGCAGTTCGGCGCCCCGATCGCCTCGTACCAGCTGATCCAGGGCATGCTCGCCGACTGCGCCGTGGACATCGCCGTCAACCGGGCCTACACCCACCAGGTCGCCTGGGAGGCCGACCAGCCGCACACCGACCGCAAGACACTGCACGCCAAGGCCTCCACCGCCAAGCTCGCCGCCAGCGAGGCCGCCGGCCGGGTCGCCGACCGCTGTCTGCAGATCTTCGGCGGGCGCGGCTACGACCGCACGTATCCCGTCGAGCGCATGTACCGCGAGCTGCGCGTCGACCGGATCTGGGAAGGCACCTCCGAGATCCAGCGACTGATCATCGCCAACGAGCTGATCAAGCGCGGCACCCGCGCCCTGGCCCTGCCCACGCACTGACACCGCCCACCCCCGATCACCGCACAGCGAGGACTTCCATGGACTTCCGCCTCACCCCGCGCCAGGAGCAGCTCAAGGCCGACGCGCGCGCCCTGACCGACGTCATCACCGCCTACGAGATCCAGTGCGAGGAGGAGAACGGCCTGCCCGCGAGCGCCCACGCCAAGATCCGCGACGCCGTCCTGGACGCGGGGCTCCAGGCCGTCAACATGCCGGCCGAATGGGGCGGCGCCGGACTCACCATCGCCGAGCAGGCCACCGTGCAGGAGGAACTGGGACGGCTCACCGGCGCCCTGTGGGACATGGTGTGGCGCCCCGCCAACGCCCTCCGTTTCTGCACCCCCGAGCAGCGCGAGCGCTTCCTCGTCCCGGTCATCAGGGGGGAGCGCCGCGACTGCTACGCCGTCACCGAGCCGGGTGCGGGCTCGGACCCGCAGAACCTGGCCACCACGGCCACCAAGAACGACCGAGGCTGGGTGCTCGACGGCGAGAAGTGGTTCGTGACGGTCGGCGACCACGCCGACTTCATGATCGTGCTTGCCGCGGCGGGCCCCGAGCGCGCACCGACGCTGTTCCTGGTCGACAAGGACACCCCCGGTATCGAGATGACGCGCGTGCCGCGCTTCATGCACACCTTCGTCTACGAGCACCCCGAGTTCACCTTCACCGACGTCCAGGTGGGGGAGGACGCCGTGCTCGGCGGCATCGGCGAGGGATACGACATCACGCGCTCGTGGTTCACCGAGGAGCGCCTGATGATCGCGGCACGCACGACGGGCGCGGCCGAACGTGCCCTGGAGCTGGCCCGTGACTGGGCCGTGGAGCGGGAACAGTTCGGCGCCCCGATCGCGTCGTACCAGCTGATCCAGGGCATGCTCGCCGACTGCGCCGTGGACATCGCCGTCAACCGGGCCTACACCCACCAGGTCGCCTGGGAGATCGACCAGGCCTCGGCCGAGGACCGCAAGACACTTCACGCCAAGGCCGCCATCGCCAAGCTCTCGGCGAGCGAGGCCTCGGGCCGGGTGATCGACCGCTGCCTGCAGATCCACGGCGGCCGAGGCTACGACCGTGCGTACGCCGTCGAGCGGCTCTACCGCGAGCTGCGCGTGGACCGGATCTGGGAGGGGACTTCCGAGATCCAGCGGTTGATCATCGCCAACGAGCTGATCAGGCGCGGCACGGGAGTCCTGGACCTGCCCGTCGCCTGAACGCTCCCGGGGCCGGGGCCGCCACGCGCCCCGGCCCCGTGGGCACGGCCTCGGCCGGCCGGGCACCGGACGGCGTCGACACGGAACGCCGCACATCAGGGAACGCCACACATCGGAGAGGAAGAGGGAATGACCGACATCGAGCGCGTCGGGGTCGTCGGATGCGGCCTGATGGGCGCGGGCATCGCCGAGGTCTGCGCACGCGCCGACGTGCCGGTCACGGTCGTGGAACGCGATGCGCAGGCGGCCCGTGCGGGCCTGCGGCACATCACCCGCTCGCTCGACCGGGCCGCAGCGCACGGCAGACTCGACGCCGAACGACGCGAGGCCGCCGCGGCCGTGATCACCGTCGTCGACCAGATCGAGGCCCTGCACGACCACGACCTGGTGATCGAGGCGGTACCGGAGGACGAGGGACTCAAACTCGACGTCTTCACCCGCCTCGACTCCGTGGTCACCGGCGACCACACCATCCTCGCGACCAACACCTCCTCCATCCCGGTCATCCGGCTCGCCACCGCGACGACCCGCCCCGATCGCGTCGTCGGCGTGCACTTCTTCAACCCCGTCCCGGTGCTGCGGCTCGTGGAACTCGTCCCCTCGCTGCTCACCTCGCCCACCACCGCGGCACGGGCGGAGACCTTCGTGACCGGCGTCCTCGGCAAGGAGGTCGTCCGGACCCGGGACAAGGCCGGATTCATCGTCAACGCCCTGCTGGTTCCGTACCTCCTGGCCGCCGTCCGCATGGTGGAGTCGGGCAGCGCGACCGCGGAGGACATCGACCGCGGGATGGTCCTCGGCTGCGCACACCCGCTCGGCCCGTTGGCCCTGACGGACCTGATCGGCCTGGACACCACCCGCGCCATCGCCGAATCGCTGTACGCCGAGTTCCGCGAACCGCAATACTCACCGCCACCCCTGCTGTCCCGGATGGTGGAGGCCGGCCTGCTCGGGCGGAAGTCCGGGCGGGGTTTCCACGGGTACGACGGACAGCCACACCACGAGGCGGCGGCACCGGCGACACGGGCGAGGCCGCGGTGAGGGAAAATGGTCATGGCGTACGACCACCGAGCGAGGGGAGCCGCAGCGTGTCCACGAAGGTGCGCACGGCAGACACACGCGAGCGCATCCTGACCGCGGCCTGCGAGGTCATCGCCGAGATCGGCTTCGAGAAGATCCGCATGCGCATGGTCGCCGAGCGGGCCGGCGTGTCCACGGCGCTGCTGCACTACCACTTCGACACGCGCGAGAAGCTGTTCACCGAGGCGATGACCCACTCCTTCGCCAACACCGCCGTCGACGTCGAACGCGACGCGGAGACCGCTCCGGCTGCGGTCATCCTGGCCCGCATCCTGCGCAGCCTGCTGCCGACCGATCCCGAACTGCGCCAGGACTGGCGGCTGTGGCAGGAACTGTGGGCCCGGGCCCTGCGCGACGAGACCACCCGGGTCTTCGCCGTGGACCTGTACGCGCAGCTGCACGCCTGGGTGGCCGACGCGGTGCGGCGCGGTATCGCTTCGGGCGAGTTCACCCCGACCGACGTGGACGATCTCAGCACGCTCGTCCTGTCCCTGAGCGACGGCTACGGCATCCGCCTGATGCTGCGTGACCCGACGGTCACTCTGGACGGCGCCCTCACCTCCATCTGGCGCCAGGTGTCCGCCGCGTTGGGGCTCTCGGGCTCCGTGCCGACGGAGTGACGTCCGGGACCGGTCCGTTCGACGGCGCAGGACCCGGAAGTTGCTGGTGCCACGCCTAGCCTGGCTGGGCGGAGCCCTCCCACAGGCCGGGCACCCGGTCTCTGCCGGTGTGCATCTGGGTCGCCAGGGTCCGCAGGGCCCCGGCGAACGCGGCCGGGTTGCGCAGGAACTCCATGTGGATGCCCGGAAATTCGGCCCAGGGTGCCCCGATCCGGCGGGCGATCTCGATCGAGGGCCGGGCGTAGTAGGTGCCCCGGTCCTCCGCGCCGGCCCCCAGCACGATCGGGAAGGGCGCTGCCCTGAGGGCGGCCTCGTCGGGCCGGAACGCCGCGAAGCCCGGCCACTCGGACGCGAACAGGTGCTCCTGATTGCCGAGGAAGCGCCGCCACAGATCGTCGGGCCAGCGGTAGGTGCCCTCACCGCGCACCGTCTGCGCGAATCGGAGGCCGGCCGCGGGGCCGCCGCCTTCGGCGTACCGTGCCGCCAGCTCCGGGAAGAAGCCGCGCGCCGGGTCGCCGTCGGGCAGGACGCCGACCGCCGGTGGTTCGTGGGCGACCAGACCCGACACCGCCTCGGGATACGACGCGGCCAGCGTGAGCCCGATGATCGCGCCCCCGCTGTTCCCGAACACCAGCCCGCGGCCACCGGCCAGCCCGTCGAGCAGGTCCCGGGCGTCGGCAGCCTGCCGCGACAGGTCCATGGGCCGGCCGTTGCGCCCGGTGCTGCGGGAGTTGCCCCGCCGGTCGTAGCTGATCACCGTGAATGCGTCGGCCAGCTCGTCGGCGATCGCGGAGTAGTACCCGGCATCGCCGCCGGCCCCGCTGATGAGCAGCAGGGCCGGTCCGCTGCCGCGGATCTCGTAGTACAGCCCGGCGCCATCGGTCTCGAACATGCCACTGCGCATACACGCACTCCGTTCATGTACTCCCATGGCGCACATGCGGTCTCGCTCCCTACTGTAGGGGGGCGACGCCTCAGCGGGCCCTGACCTCTTCGACGTCCAGGCCGCGGTCGATGCCGTGGGCGATGACCTTTTGCCCGGGTTCGGCGTGCAGGCGCTCGCCGTCGAGCCGGACCTCGACCTGGTCGGGTTCGAACGACACGAGACCGCCGATGCGGTCGACCTCCCGGTAGGCGTCGCGGTACGACCACGCCGCGCGGTGCGCGTCGCCGATGTCGAAGTAGTCGCACAGACCCTTGTAGGGACAGAAGGTCTGTCCTTCGACGGGGCGCAGCCGGGTCTCGTCGATGTCGGCGCGCGGGACGTACCAGCGGGGGGCGAATCCGGACTCGTAGAGCACGACGGGGTGTTCGGAACGGGCGATCACGGTGTCACCGAGGCGGACCTCCAGGCTGCGCGACGTCGTGCGGATGTCGATGCGGTGGTAGGGGTCGGCGGCGTGTCCGAGGATGCGGTCGTCCTCCTCGTAGAAGGCGTCCATCGCGCGCCATGCGAAGGCGATACGCCCCCGGAGTTCGGCGGCGTGCCCGGGCGGTGCGGTGAACTCCCAGGCGGCGCGCTCGGTGGTGCGGTCGCCGGCGTGCACCGCGTACCAGGCCGTGTCGCCGAGGTCCTTGTGCTGGGTGACCCTGCCGCTCGCGACCAGGGCCTGCTCGTCCACGTCCGCTCTGGGGAAGTAGGCGACGGGGTAGCGGCCCGGCTCGTGGAGCAGGACGACGTTCTCGCTGTCGGCGATCCATGCGTCGTTGAACCGCACGCGCATGCGGCGGCGCAGCCTCTCGGCGAACAGCAGGCGCTCGGGCAGGGGTTCGGGAGTGAGGAAGTGCCCGATCGCGCCGGAGGCGAGGGGGCCTTGCTGCCAGGACAGTCCCATGACGGAGTCCTTCCGGGTACGGGGCCGCGCCGAAGGCGCCCTCTGGCCCTGGAGGTCAGGCGAGGACGCGCGCGAGGAAGTCGCGGATGTGCTCGCTGATGGTCTCGAGGTGGCTCTCCAGGGCGAAGTGCCCGGAGCTGAGCAGGTGGATCTCGGCATCGGGCAGGTCCTTGCCGAACGCCCTGGCGCCGTCCGGGCCGAAGATCTCGTCACCTGCACCCCAGACCGCCAGCAGCGGGACCTGGGAGTCGCGGAAGTACTGGTGGACCCGCGGGTAGAGGTCGACGTTGGTGGGATAGTCGCGGAAGAGCTTGAGCTGGATCTCGTCGTTGCCGGGCCGGTCCAGCAGGGCCTGGTCGTGGACCCAGTTGTCGGGGCTGACCAGGCTCGGGTCCTCGACTCCGTTCACGTACTGCCAGCGGGTGGACTCGAGGGTCAGGGCGCCACGCATGGCTGCTTCCGTGTCCGGCCCGGGGGCCGTGGTGTAGGCGAAGACGCCGTCCCAGAAGGGCTTGACGAAGCCCTCCTCGTAGGCATTGCCGTTCTGCGTGATGATCGCGGTGATGCTGTCCGGGTCCTGCAGCGCGAGCCGCCAGCCGATGGGGGCGCCGTAGTCCTGCACGTACATCGCGAACCGGTCGACGCCCAGATGCCGGAGCAGCCCGGAGGTGATCTCGGTGAGGGCGTCGAACGTGTAGGGGAAGTCCTGCAGGGCGGGCATCGCGGACTGGCCGAACCCGATGTGATCGGGGGCGATCACGTGGTAGCGGTCGGCGAGGGCCGAGATGAGGTGGCGGAACATGTGCGAGCTGGTCGGGAAGCCGTGGAGGAGGACCAGGGCGGGTGCCGTCGGGTCGCCGGCCTCCCGGTAGAAGACCTCAAGGCCGTCGACGGTGGCGGTGCGGTGGTGGACTGCGGTGACCATTTTTCTAACCTCTCTCGATTTGTTCGGTGGTTACAGATACAGTCGAGCACGCATGAGCTAACCTGTCAATGGCATTTTAGAGGTTAGATTGACCGAGTGCCTGCAGCCACGCCGGGCAGGTCGATACGGTCAGGAGGTGTGATGGAGGTCGATCGCGGACAGCAGGACGTCCTACTGGAGCTGCTCAACAGCACACCGGTCGTCGACGGCGTCGTGCGGGACCGGCTCGCGGATCCGGACGGCGCCAGGTCCTGGCAACAGGCCCATGGCGGCACAGGCACCGTCGGTGAGCACCGGCACCTCGTACAGGCACGCGATGCCCTGCAGGACGTCGTGCGCGGCACCCGGTCGGCCACCTCCCTCGCCCCGTTCCTGAAAGGCGTCGTATCCCGCCCGCACATCTCGCCCGCGGGCGTGTCGTGGGTGCTGGACGCCCCTGCGGAGCGCCGGACGGCGGTGGACGCGGTCATGGCGTGGAGTGCGCTGCAGGAGACGATGCCCGGCCGGCTGCGGCCGTGCGAGAACCCGGAGTGCCGGCGTTTCCTCCTCGACCGCAGCAAGGCCAACAAGGCCCGCTGGTGCTCGATGGCCGTCTGCGGCAACCGCATGAAGGCGCGGCGCCACTACCAGCGCACACGCGGCGCCGCAGCAGAGTGATGCGACGCCGGCGGTGCTCCGGAGTGGCGTGACGGCAGTGGCGCATCCGAGTGGCGGGCGTCAACCGCGCTTCCGAGTGGCGCGACGTCAGCGGTGCATCCGAGTCGCGCGACGTCCGCGGCGCCCCGACCCGCGCCGAGCGGGCGGCGGCACCCGCACGAGAGACTGATATCGGCCCCGGCGCGCGGATCACGGCGCCACGAGAGGCTGCTCCGGACGGCCACCCCGCAGGAGGTCCGCCATGGCGACGCTGCTGTCCGTCAACGTAGGAATGCCCAAGGACATGCCCTGGCAGGGGAGGACCGTCCACACCGGAGCCTGGAAGTCGCCCGTTCAGGGCTCCCGGATGGTGCGGCGACTGAACATCGACGGCGACGGGCAAGGAGACCTGGCCGGGCACGGCGGCGAGATCCGCGCCGTGCTCGTCTACCAGCTCCAGTCCTACCAGTACTGGCAGAAGCACCTCGGTCGCGACGACCTGACCTTCGGGATGTTCGGGGAGAACCTCACCGTCGACGGGCTGCCCGACCGCGAAGTGTGCATCGGTGACCGGTACCGCATCGGCGAAGCCGAGTTCGAGGTCACCCAGCCGCGCGTCACCTGCTACCGCGTCGGCATGCGCCTGGGCGAGCCCACCATGGCCTCCCTGCTGGTCGCCCACCACCGCCCCGGCTTCTACCTGCGTGTCCTCACCGAGGGGCACCTCCAGGCAGGCGACGAGATCACCCTGACCCGGAAGGGTCCCGAGGAACTCAGCGTCGCCGACACGGACGCACTGCTCTACCTCCCGGACCGTGACCCCGAGAAGCTGCGCAGAGCCCTGGACATCCCCGCCCTCAGCCCGGGATGGCAGCAGTCCTTCCGTGAACTCGCCGCCGCCCGGGAGCCCGGACAGGAACCGGGATGGCCGGGCGACCGGACCCGTACCCGCCGGCCGAGTACTCGGCATCCAGGGGAAGAGGCGGGATGGACGGGCTTCAGGGCCATGCGCGTCGCCCGTATCGTCCATGAGACGCCCACCGTCTCATCGATCTACCTCGGCACCACCGACGGCACCCCGCTGCCCGAGGCCCGCCCCGGCCAGTACCTCTCCCTCCGCCTCGCCGTCGGTGACACCGCCCCGACGGTGCGCAGTTACTCGCTGTCCTCCGCACCCGCCGACGACACCTACCGCATCAGCGTCAAGCGCGAGCCCCACGGGACGGTCAGCGGCTACATCCATGCCGTGCTCCATGCCGGCGACCTCGTGGACGTCGCCGCCCCCCGCGGAACGTTCGTCCTCGAAGCAGGCACCCGCCCGATCGTTCTCGCCTCGGCAGGGATCGGCGCCACTCCCGTGCTGGCCATGCTCCATCGCCTCGCCGCCACACAGGACCCACGCCCCGTCTGGTGGATCCACACCGCCCGCGACCGGGCCCACCACGCCTTCGCGGACGAGAGTCGCGCGCTCCTGGCTCGACTCCCCGACGGGCACCAGCACATCTACTACACCGCCGAGTCCGCCCCGCATCCCGACGAGCCCCACATCACCCAGGGGCGTCCGACCGCCTCGGCGCTCGCCGCCCTGGGGATTCCCGCCGACGCCGACGCGTACCTCTGCGGACCGTCCGCCTTCATGGACGACCTCGGGGGCCATCTGCGCGATCACGGCCTGAGCCCTGAGCGGATCCACAGGGAGGAGTTCAGCGCCCTGTCCGCGATCAATCCCGGTGTCACGCCCACCGCCACGGTCCGGCCGCACCAGCCCCCGGGGCCCACGGGCACCGGTCCCCTCATCACCTTCGCCCGCAGCGGCATCACGACCCGTTGGTCACCCGCTCACGCTTCACTCCTCGATCTCGCCGAGGCGTGCGACATCCCCACCCGCTGGTCCTGTCGCACCGGCGTCTGCCACACCTGCCTCACGCATCTCGTGTCGGGCGACATCACCTACACCACGCCGCCCCTCGAACTCCCCGAGGCCGGCACCGTCCTCGTCTGCTGCAGCGAACCGACCACCGAGGTCGTCCTCGACCTCTAGCCGACCGGCACGTGTACGGCTGACGGCCCCCTGATCGCACAGCTCCCGTCCGAGGCGTACGTCGCGCCTGCCGACGTGATGTGCCAGGGCGCGCGAGCGTGGTGACGATGCCGTACGCATATGTATCCGGCCAATCTGCAGAGAGCGCCCGCCCACGGATGCTGTCCGGCTCTTGTCGCCCCTGCCCGCCGTGCCAGGTGTTGTGTGCGCGTGCGACAGGCTCCTCCACCAGCGTGGGAAGCTTGCTGCCGCCGCGTCCGGCCGGGGTTCGAGGATGTCGAGCGGCCCGGTGGGAACAGCGGGCTTGGGGGGTCCGAAATCGCCCGCAGGGAAAGATTTTGACGCCTGCTCAGATTATCTGCTGATCAGACCCGGGAAGGTTACCCGCGTCAACGACACGTGATCTTCACCGGAGGCATCCGGAACCGGCACGTGTCACGTCCGCCCCGAAAGGAGGTGCAGTGATGAAGCTTCTCTTCGCCATCCGCAACAAGGTCGCGGCAAGCAAGAGCCTCAAGGCGAACGCCTGGTACCTCTGGTACTGATCCCGCATTCTCTGCCGCGCAGGTGGATGACATCGTTGTCCGGTTTCCCGTCCGAACCGAGGCGGGGCCGGGCGGCGGTGCCCCCGCCGAGCGCTCCCCTCGACCGGTCACCCGGCCACCCCTGTCGCTTCGGAGAAACCCATGCCGCCGTCATCCGCAGCGCCTGTGCGCACCACCGAGTTCGCCCCGCGCCTTGCCGCCCTCATGAACGGCCACATCGGCCAGGACGTGTTCCGGCTGGAACCCGACACGATCGGTGTCGCCGGGCCCGCGATCGCCGACCGCATCCTCGCCGCGCGCCGGGCGACGGAGGCCGAGCGCCCCACCTTCAAGCCCCTGCACGGGCGCTCGATAGCGAAGAACGAGGCCTCGTCGGTGACCCGCACCCTCGGGAACGACGTGCGCGAAGCGCTCCTGAAGCCCGTACCCGACGCCGTGGATCTGTCCGGTTCCTGGCCACTGACCGGGCACCTCTTCCTGCGCGATCTCATCCTGGGCCAGGACCCCCGCCGGCTGCGCATGCTCATGAGCCGCAACCTGGAACTGACCCCGAAGCTCACCTGGTCGGTGATCACGATCGGTGCCGCGCTGCCCGGCTGGCCCCGCCCGCGCCGGCACCTCACCGGTCTCGCGCAACGGGCGGCGCAGGCCACCGGCTACCAGGAACGCCGGTACGCGATGGGCATGTACCGCAGGGCGGCGGCGCCGGTGTGCTTCACCGTCTCCACGCTCGTGGCCAACGCCCTCTGGCTCGGCTCGCCCTTCGACGACAGCACCTCGAACCGCACCATCATCCACGAGTCCCTGCGGCTGCTGCCGCCCTCGTGGAACATCCTGCGCAACGCTTCGCCCGAGTACCCCGCCGTCGACGACCGCATAGGCGAGAACGACGACGTCCTGCTGCTGCCCCTGCTGTCCCATCGTGATCCGTCCCTGTGGGACGACGCCGACGCCTTCCGTCCGGAGCGCTGGGACGACCTCGACCCCGAAACGGCTCCCGGGTATCTGCCGTTCGGTCACGTTTCGGAACGCTGCTGGGGCAGGCACATGGTCATGCCGCTCGCCGAGCTGCTCCTGGACCTGGTCCGGGGGTCCGGGCTCGTGGTCGATCCGGACCAGAGGGTCGGCAAGGTTCCGCTCCTCGGCCTGCTGGGCGTGGACGACGTACGTCTGACCAGGCCGGCCCGAGGACGCGTGCACAGTCCACCTAACCCCGGGTAAGACGTGTAAACCATAACGATCTTGGCGCAAACCTTGTGTGAATCCTGAGGGCCTCTAGCCTCCCGGCATGGCATTTCTTTCAAGTCGCCGCAGAAGGTCACGCCTTGCCCCGGAACTCGACGATCAGGACTTGGGCAGACTGCTGAAGTCCCTGGTGGCGACGACGAGGACCGGCACGATCGCGACGACGGACCTGTGCGTGGCGCAGATTTCCCGTCTCCTGGACCAGGACCCGGGCGACTGGGACCGCCGGACCCACCGCATGGGTGTCCTGGCGGACTACATGGCCGATTCCCGTCTGCCGCGATCCTGGGCCGCGCGTGAACCGCGCAACGCGAGCGCGCTGGTGCTGTCCGCCTGGACACAGGTGGCGTGGGCCCGCGCGCAGGGGCGTCCGCACGACACGGCCGACGCCACGGAGAACTGTCTGCTGGCCGCCGAACTGGCCCCGGAAGACCCCACTCCCTGGGTGGTCCTCCTGGGGGTGGCACGCATGCAACGCTGGGAGCAGCCCCAGGTGTTCGGCGTGTGGAACGAGGTGCTCGCCCGCGATCGCTGGAACCGCGAGGCCTACCTGAGCATGCTGGGTTACCTCACCCCGGAGGAAGCGGGCTCGCGTATCCAGGTCCTGGAGTTCGTGGACGCCCTGTGCGCGCGCATGCCCGCCAACGCGCCCTGCGCGGCGACCGAACTCACGGCCCAGGTCCTCCAGTACCACGCCGTCCTCGACCGGGGCGGATTCGAAGCGCTGGTGGCCCGCAACCACTGGTCCCAGGCGATGGCCGCCCAGGCCCTGGACCGCGTGGCCTCGACCTGGGCGCAGCCGGGTTTCCTCCGCCATGCCAGGGCACGTGCCGACCTCAACCTCCTCGCGTACGCGCTGATGGCCGCCGACCGGCGCCGGGATGCCCGCCCCGTCTTCGAGGCGCTCGGCGGCACGATCACCGCATGGCCCTGGCAGGCCGGCGGCGACCCGCTGACGGAGTTCGACCAGGCGCAGCGGAGAGCAGGCGCCGGGTCGTGACCTTGTTGCCGGGCCGGCGCCGCATCCTGCGCGCGGCAGATCGGAACGAGCTGTTCGTCTCGCGCGGCGAGACGGGCGAGACAGGCGGGGACGTCGACGAAGCTGAACCGGCGCGACCGGACTCCAGCGGATGTACGCGACCGGTCCTCACTGGATGTACTTGAGGGTCCACTGCCGGCTCGGCAGGCCCTGGTTGTCCCAGATCTCGACGCGTGCTTCCTGCTGCCCGCCCCCGGGTCCGTGCTCCGGTTCCAGGACCCGGCCGAAGAGGTTGGAGATGGGCCCTGCGCCCGCGTGGTCCGCCGGGTGGACGTACCAGAGCTGGTCGGGGTTGGAGAAGGTGTTGTCGCAGGTCGACACCCAGGTCGACCAGCCGTTCGGGCCCTGCGCCCAGCCCGCGAAGCACTCGCCGTTCCGGCGGCTCACCAGGTGGTGGCGACCGCGGCCGTCGGAGACCAGGTCCCAGAGCAGGAACGCCTCGTCGGAGCAGTCCCACAGCCGGACGCGGTCGTCACCGTACGGGAAGCCCATGCAGCGGCCGACGCCCTGGTTTCTCACCTGGAAGGGCCCCACCGCGCGCGGGGCGGCGACCGCCGGGGCCGCGTCTTCCGGGACGTTCGGTTCGGCGGCTACGACGCCGGGTGCGAGGGCCGTTGCGAAGGTCGCGACAAGGGCGACGGCGAGCACGGCAACGCACTTGCGCAGTTTCACGTGTTCCCCCCTGTTCGACGGACCCGAGGTCCGTCAGCGCTCGCCATGTTCTCGCGCGGCGGGTCGTCCGCCGGGGAGGCGGCCGGCCAACTCCCCTGAGGGGTGGAGCGGGAGCCGCCGCCCGAGCGCACGCGCGCCAGGGCGGCCGAAAGCACTCCGGCGCATGAGCGATCAGCCTCTGACCACGCAGAAGGGATGCCCCGCCAGATCGGTGAAGACCCGCCACCTGTCCCCGCCCGGCTGGTGATCCGGCTTGCCCGCGCCCAGCTCCAGCAGTCGTTCCTCGGCCTCGTCCAGGTCCTCCACCGCGAAGTCGAGGTGGAACTGCTGAGGAGCGGTCTGGTCGGGCCAGCGCGGAGCCCGGTAGTCGTCGACCCGCCGAAAGCCGATGAACAGGCCGTCCTCACGGGTGAGGCCGGCGAATTCGGCGTCGGACTTCGGGTGGGGCTCGAGGCCGGTGGCCTGCTGATAGAACGCCGCAAGGGCCGGGGGATCGGGGCAGTCGAGCGTGATCGCGGTCAGCCTCATCCGCAGGGGCATGGAATCTCCGGACCGGTCGATGGACTTTCCCGACACCCTAGGGGCAGCCGCCCCTGCCCTCGACCTCGACGGTCGGATCCGACTCCGCCACATTCGGCCTGCATTGGCATGGACCTGACGCGGCGGGATGGCTAGGCTCTGCCCCGCCACGGATGAGAGCGCTCTCAGGAATCGGCTGTTCCACCCCACCCCTGGAACGACGAAGGGCAACGCCCATGAGACGCAAGAGACTTACCCATGCAGTCCTCGCCTCGTTGCTGGTCCTCGGGGGACTGAGCGCGGCAGGGACGTTCCCCGCTTCGGCGACCGGACCCGCCGCCGAGTCCACCTCCCACGCCTCTTCCCCCGAGCCTGCCTCCGACGGACTCGTGACCGCCCTGCAGCGGGATCTCGACCTGACCCGGAAGCAGGCGGAAGTGCGCCTCGCGGCCGAGCGGTCCGCCGCCGCTCTCGCTCCCAAGGTGCGCCGTACGGCCGGCGAGGCCTACGCGGGCTCCTGGTTCGACGCCGCCGGCGGGCACCTGACGGTGGCCCTCACGCCGGCTGTCCCGACGGCCGTACGCCGGGCGGTCGAGGCGGCAGGGGCCGACGTCCGGTCCGTCGCACACAGTGCTCGGCAACTGAACGCGGTCAAGGCGCGCATCGACCGGCTGTCCGCCCCCTCGGGGGTGAGCGGCTGGCACATCGACCCGAAGGTCAACACGGTCGTCGTCGACATCGTGCGGAACGCACGGGACGACAACGATGTCCGACGTTTCGTGTCACGGGCGCGCCAAGCGGGTCCCGTCACCGTCGAGACCGTCTCCGCGGCGCCGCGGACCTTCGCCGCGGGCACGGTGGGCGGTGACCCGTACTACACGGGCAACGTCCGCTGCTCCATAGGCTTCTCGGTGTACGGCGGCTTCGTCACCGCCGGGCACTGCGGGCAGCCCGGCGCCGGGGTCAGCGGCTGGGACGGCTCCTACATCGGCACCTTCCAGGGCTCGTCGTTCCCGGACAGCGACTATGCCTGGGTCAGCGTGGGCAGCGGCTGGTGGACGGTGCCGGTCGTGCTGGGCTGGGGCACGGTGCCCGACCAGCTCGTGCGCGGCTCGGCCGTGGCGCCCGTCGGCTCCTCCGTCTGCCGCTCCGGATCGACCTCGCACTGGCACTGCGGCACGGTGCTGGCCACGAACGAGACCGTCAACTACAGCCAGGGCGCGGTGCACGAGCTGACGAAGACGAGCGTCTGCGCCGAGCCCGGCGACTCCGGCGGCTCCTTCATCACCGGAGACCAGGCGCAGGGCGTCACGTCCGGCGGCTGGGGCGACTGCACCAGCGGCGGCGAGACCTGGTTCCAGCCCGTCAACGAGATCCTCAACCGCTACGGCCTGACCCTGCACACGTACTGACCGCACGCGGTCGCACCGGGGTTCCGTGCGCACTGCCACGGACCCCCCCCGCGTGGCGTGCCTTTCCGGCTATGGAGCAGACACCGTGCTGAGACTCCTGTCGATGGTGAGCCGAGCCGAGCCGCGGCTGCGTCTGTCTGCTCAGTGTTGTTGCACGCCGAAGACCCGACGACGTGCGGCACGACCTGGCCAACCACCGCCCACGGTGCCGTCGGCTTGCCGCCTCAAGCCGTCCCGGTGGTTCCGCCAGCGGCGTCATGGCCATGGGCTTCAGCCCTGGGACCTGCCAGCATGAGCAAGCTCGATCCGATCCTCGTACTTTGGAGGTTTGATGCGTGCAGGCGTCGTGGTCGCCGCGCACCCCGGTGTGGAGGATCTCGCCGTGCAGGCCGAGGAGTTGGGCTTGCGCAGCTTCTGGGTCAACGACACCCCGATGGTCCACGGTGACCCCTTCGTCGCCTTGAGCCTGTATGCGAAGGCCACCCGTCGCATTCGGCTCGGTATCGGCGTGACCTCACCGGCGTTGCGCTCGGCCCCGGCCGCAGCGAGCGGGTTCGCCAGCCTCAATGCCCTGGCACCGGGCCGGATCATCTGCGGGGTCGGCACCGGAAACACCGCTCGGCGCACTCTGGGCAACCAGTCGACCACGGCGGCTGCGCTGGAGAACTTCACCGCGGCACTGCAGGATCTGTGTGCCGGACGCCCGACCGAATACCACGAAGGAGACCGGGTCCGCGACATCTGGTTCCTGCACACCGGGGCGCACGTGAATACCACCGATCCGATCGAGTTCGTCGTGGCCGCGCTGCACGGACCCAAAGCCGCCGCCGTCGCCGGCCGCTGCGGCGCCGGCCTCATCTCCTTCGGCCTGCTCGACCCCACCGCCTGGCACGCGCTGTACGACGCCCGCCGTCACGCCGCCCACGGCACGCTCCACGACCCCGACTCCTACGCGGACTCCTACGTGGTCACCGCGCTCCACCTGCTGCGCGGCAACGAGGACTCCGACAGCGACGCGGCCCGGGACACGACAGGTCACCGCGTGCTGTCGCTGCTGGACTTCGCCGCCGACACCCCCGGCCTTCGCCGGGCAACTCGGCCCCGACCAACGCGAGGCGGTGCGACAACTCCTCGATCGGCGTGGCACCACCGCTACCGCGCCGGACCGGTACACCAAGCTCTACCCCAACTACCTGGTATGCATCGCACCGCAGGACCGGGACCTGGTCCTGCCCTCGCTGATGAACAGCGTGGCCCTCGTCGGCACCCGCGACGACCTCCGCACCCGCATCACCGCCCTGGAACAGGCAGGCGTCGATGAGCTCCTCATCCAACCGGTGATCGACCCGCCCACCGAGACGGCCCAACTCGCCGAACTCCTCACCTGAGCGCCCGCTTGTGGAGGGACGGCCCCTGAGAGTCCGGTATGCGGTCGCTTCCGCCAAAGCGCCCGGGCACCGTCAGCGAGTGCGGTGCCAGGGCGGCAGCCGGCTGTTGCGTCGGTCAGCGGGCTCGGACGGATGCTCCGTAGGTGTCGCTCTGGCGGAGCACCGCCGCGGCCCGCGACGGTGCCGGCCCTACCTGGATGAGGCACCACTCGGTGACCTCGTCCGGGGCGAGGTCGATGGCGGTGTCCCGGCCGCGGGCGTGGATGCGCAGCCGGTAGTCGCCGGGCCCGTCGAAGGAGAGCACCGGCAGTTCCTCGTCCAGGTCGTCCATCAGGCCGCGCACCATCAGTTCTCCTGACACCGAGTGCAGGGACACTTCGAAGATCTTGATCTTCGTCTTGTTGGTGAGGCGGTCAGGTACTTCGTGGTGCCGTGCTTGACCGGCAGGTGCTTGGTGTTCTGGGCGTACTCGATGTGCTTGGCGAGCTCCGGGTAGTCGCCGCGCTTGGCATAGATCATCTCCGGGATGTACGGCATGACGCAGCCGATCTTGGAGGTGCCGGGCAGAGCGTTGTCGCCCCGCACGGGCCGGCCCGCCGCCCCCAGCAGCATGCCGGCGGTCCCCGCTGAGGCGCTGTTCTCCCGTATCCGGACGCGTCAGGCGGTGTGACATGCCCGGATAGGACACCGACAAGAATCCGCGGCCACTTCTAGCGAAGATCACCATCACCGGTCGGGCCCCGCTCACCGAGGATGTGAGCAGGGCC